>NZ_JBSNCE010000013.1:0-187015 GCF_053764755.1 Rhodococcus sp. 2H158 | reverse complement strand
CCCCCTGCTTGGTGGCATGGGCCCCACCCCACGATCAGGCGTCGTGGATGATGACGCCGCGGATGTTCTTGCCGTCCCGCAGGTCCTGGTAGCCCTGGTTGACCTCCTCCAGGCTGTAGCGGTGGGTGACCAGCTCGTCGAGCTTCAGCTGGCCGGCATCGTAGAGCCGCAGCAGCCGCACGATGTCGTACTGCGGGTTCGCCGAACCGAACAGCGAGCCCTTGATGGTCTTCTGGAACAGGGTCAGTTCCGTTCCGGACACGTGCACGGTCAGCTTCTCCGGATTGGCCAGGCCGGTGATGACGACGGTGCCGCCCTTGCCCACGATCGAGGTGGCCGCCGAGACGACCTCCTCGTCGACGGTGCCGACGAGGATCAGGGCGGCGTCGGCGCCCTGGCCCCAGCTCAGCTCGTTGACCTTCTCGGCCGCCTCGGCGGCACTCGCGAAGGCGTGCGTGGCACCGAACTTCAGGGCGGTGTCGCGCTTGAACTCCACCGGATCAACGACCACGACGTACTTGGCGCCCGCGTGCACGGCACCCTGGACGGCATTGACGCCGAGGCCGCCGATGCCGTAGATCACGACGATGTCGCCGGCGCGGACGTCCCCGGCGTACACCGCGGTGCCCCAACCGGACGGCACACCGCAGCCGACGAGCACGGCGGTCTCGAGCGGGAGCCAGTCGTCGACCTTGACCACCGAGTGCTGCGAGATGGTGGCGCGCTCGGCGAACGTGCCGAGCATGCACATCGCGCCGAAGTCGGTGCTGCCGGAATGGAACCGGAACGAGCCGTCCGGCATGCAACCCTCGAGGATGGTGGCGCCCATGTCGCACAGGTTCTGCCGGCCCGTCGAACAGTACCGGCAGGTGCCGCAGTTCGGGATGAAGCTGCACACCACGTGGTCACCGGGCTTGACCTTGGTGACGCCGGGGCCGACCTCCTCGATGATGCCGGAGCCCTCGTGGCCACCGACGATCGGGAAGCGCGGAGGCAGGTCCCCGTCGGTCAGGTGCAGGTCCGAGTGGCACAGGCCCGCCGCGGTGTACTTGATCAGCACCTCGCCGGGGCCCGGACCGTCGAGGTCGAGTTCCATGATTTCGAACGGCTTGCCGGTCTCGAGCAGGACTGCGGCTTTGGTCTTCATCGTTGTTCTCCTTGGGTGTGGCGGGTGACAGGGGTCAGAGGGCGATGTTCACGGCCTTGGTCTGGGTGTAGAGGTCCAGCGCTCCCGCGCCGAGCTCGCGTCCCCACCCGGACTGCTTGAACCCGCCGAACGGCATCGCGGTGTCGAAGCCGTTGTACTGGTTGATCCACACCGAACCGGCCTTGAGCCGCCGCGCGGTGCGGTGCGCCTTCGACAGGTCCCGGGTCCAGATGCCGGCGGCCAGCCCGTAGATCGAGTCGTTGGCCGCGGCGGTGATGCCCTCGTCGGCGTCGAACGGCATGGCGGCGACGACGGGGCCGAAGATCTCCTCGCGGACCACGCTGAAGTCGGGCTGCACGTCCACCAGCACGGTCGGTTCGACGAAGAAGCCCTTGTCGCCCCAGCGCTTTCCGCCGGTGAGAGCGCGTGCCCCGTCGGTCAGGCCCTCGCGCAGGTAGCCGGTGACCCGGTCCAGCTGCTCCTGGGAGACCAGCGGGCCGAGCTGGGTGGCCGGGTCGAGACCGGGGCCGATCTTCACCTTGCTCGCCGCCTCCGCGACGGCCTCGGTGAACTTCTCGAAGATGGGGCGCTCGACGAACAACCGGGTGCCGGCGACGCAGCACTGGCCGTGGTTGAACAGCCACGCATCGAGCGATCCGGCGACGGCGGCGTCGAAATCGGCGTCGGCGAAGACGATGTTCGGGCTCTTGCCGCCGAGTTCGAGAGAGACCTTCTTCAGGTTTCCCTTGGCGGCGTCGACGACCTTCTTGCCCACCTCGGTGGACCCGGTGAAGGCGATCTTGTCGACGTCGTCGTGGGCGGCGAGCGCGGCGCCGGCGTCGCCGAAGCCGGGCACGATGTTCACCACGCCGGGCGGGAAGCCGGCCTCTTCGAAGATCTCGGCGAGCAGCAGCGCCGTGAGCGGGGTCTGCTCTGCGGGCTTGAGGATGACCGTGTTGCCGGCGGCCAGGGCCGGCGCGAGCTTGAACGCGGCCATCAGCAGCGGGAAGTTCCAGGGCACGATGAGCCCGCACACGCCCACCGGCTCGCGCAGCGTGTAGGCGTGGAACTCACCGCCGGGCACGAACGGCATCGTGACGTTGACCGTGCTGCCCTCGATCTTGGTGGCCCACCCGGCGTAGTAGCGGAAGATGTCCGCCGACCACGCCGTGTCCACTGCCGCGGCGATCACGGCGGACTTGCCGTTGTCGAGGGCCTCGAGCTGGCCGAACTCCTCGGCGCGTTCGGTGAGCAGATCACCGACCCGCCAGATCATGCGCTCACGCTCGGCGGCCTTCATCGTCGGCCAGGGGCCCTCGTCGAACGCCTTGCGGGCGGCCCGCACGGCCCGGTCGACGTCTTCGGCGGCGCCGTGGGCGACGTCGGTGAGCTTGTCCCCGGTCGCGGGATCGTAGGTCGCGAAGACGCGACCCGAGGCGGCGTCGACCCATTCGCCGCCGATGTAGAGCTGCCTGGTCCCGGAGAGAAATTCCCGGACCCGCGGAGCGACGGTGTGCTCGGCAACAGCTGTCATGCCCAACCTCCTGAAGTAGTGTGACACGGGTCATACTGCTTCGGGCAGGCCTGCGGGAACTGTTCAAGGATTGGACAGTGCGCACATGTGCATACGACGGTCAGCCGGCGATGCCGAGTGCGCGGATCCTGCTGTAGAGCGTGGTGCGGCTGATACCGAGCCGCGCCGCGGCGTGCACCTTGTTGCCGCCGCTCTCGCGCAGCGCCTCGATGATGGCCTCCCGCTCGGCGCGCTCGCGCCCGCCCAGGCGTGAGACCCGGCTCGTCGCGCGGTACTCGACCGGCAGATCCTCCACCCGTACCGGCAGCGGGGACTCCCGCTCCGGGATGGCGGCCAGCACCGCCCGCAACTCGGCGAGGTTGCCGGGCCACGAGCGTTCCGACAGTGCCGTCAGGGCACTGGGGCCCAGGCGCAGGTCCGGCCGGTCGAGTTCCCGGGCCAGCGCGGAGGCCAGGTCGCCGAGTTCCCGGATCCGTTGCCGCAGCGCGGGCACCCGGACCTGGCCGGGGCAGCGCGCCAACAGTTCTCGCACCGGCGGGCGGACGTCGTCCAGGGGGTCCGCGGTGAGCACGAGGCGGGCCGCAGCCGGGTCGGAGAGCATCGACGAGAGCAGCGCCAGCACCGGATCCGGCGCCAGGTGCACGTGTTCGACGACCACGACGCCGCCGTCCGCCCCAGCGGCGACCGACAGCAGCCCGGCCGACCACTCGTGTTCGCCCTCGCCGACGATCCGGGCGGCGTCGAGGAAGGTGACGGTGTCACGTACGAGTTCCCTTGCGGCCCAGGTCCGCCCACTCCCCGGCTCGCCGAGGATCGCCACGCCACCGGTGCGCCCGCGCAGCCGTCCGAGCCGCTGCCGCAGCCGCGTCGTCGCGTCCTGCGCGACGTCGCTGCGGGGCACGGGTTCCCGCGCGGCGGCGGCGTCGAGCAGGAACAGCGCCCCACTGCCGATGCCCGGGATGCGGTCGATCCGCAACCGGGTGCGCCCGCCGGCGGACAGCGCGAAGTCCATCGTGCGGGACTCCCCCGCCGGCAGGTCGACCGCGATCGCGCGCAGCGCCGCGTGGTCGGCGGGCACGAGCAGTTCCACGGCGGCCTTGTTGGTGAGCATGATGTCCTCACCCATGGCCGCGACCGCGACGCCGCGCTGCTGCGCGGCCCGCTGGAACGCATCGACCACCCGCCGGTCCGATTCGCGGGCCCCCTCGAGCAACCGCGCCTCGATGTCGCGGGCCGCGCGGGCGAGGAACGGCACGAACAGCGGATTGGCGATCTTGCCGGCGGCGGTGATGTCGAGGATGCCTTCGATGCGGCGGGTGACGGGATGCACGAGCGGGTGCCCGTAGCAGCTGAAGTCCTTGAGGGACTCGAGGTAGTGCTCCTCGCCGTGCACCACGAGGCTCTGCCGGACCTCGAACGGGGTGCCGAGAGCGTTGGTGCCGTAGGTGTCCTCGCTCAGGGTCGCGCCGGGGACCACGCCGATCTCCTCCATGGCGCGCTGCATGGGTGCCGCGTCGAACAGCCGGGCCACGATCCGGCAGTCCCGGTCCACGAGGAGGATGCAGCAGCCCGTGCCGGCGAGCTGCGTGCGCAGCTCGTCGAGCACCGGCCGGGCGGCGTCGAGCAGCCGCCCGGCCGCGTCCGAGGGGCCCAGCAGGGTCGGCTCGGGGAGCCGTCCCGGGTCGATCCCGCTCAACTGCGAGCGTTTCCAGGACAGCGCGATCTCCGGCCGCAGACCGTTCACCCCCGCTCGGCCTCCCCGAGCAGGGCCGTGGACAGCTCGCGCATCTCGACCTTGCGGATCTTGCCGGTGACCGTCATCGGGAACTCGTCGACGAGGTGCACGTAGCGGGGAATCTTGTAGTGCGCGAGCTTGCCCGTGCAGTACTCGCGCAGCGACTGCGCGTCGAGCGGCGCCGCCCCCTCCCGCATCCGGATCCACACCATGAGCTCCTCCCCGTACTTCTCGTCGGGCACGCCGACGACCTGGGCGTCGAGGATGTCCGGGTGGGTGTAGAGGAATTCCTCGATCTCCCGCGGGTAGATGTTCTCGCCGCCACGGATGACCATGTCCTTGATGCGGCCGGTGACCGAGACGTACCCGTCGGCGTCCATGACGCCGATGTCGCCGGTGTGCATCCACCGGGCCTTGTCGATGGCCTCGGCGGTCTTGTCGGGCTGGTTCCAGTAGCCGAGCATCACCGAGTAGCCGCGGGTGCACAGCTCGCCCGGTTCACCGCGCGGCACGGTCAGGCCCGTGGCCGGGTCGACGATCTTGACCTCGAGGTGCGGGCCGACGCGGCCGACGGTGGACACGCGCTGGTCGATGGTGTCGTCGCTGCGGGTCTGCAGGGACACCGGCGAGGTCTCGGTCATGCCGTAGCAGATGGAGACCTCGGTCATGCCCATCCGCTCGATGACCTGCTTCATCACCTCGACCGGGCACGGGGAGCCGGCCATGATGCCGGTCCGCAGGCTCGACAGGTCGTGGGTTTCGAAGGTGGGGTCGGCGAGTTCGGCGATGAACATCGTCGGCACCCCGTACAGGGAGGTGCAGCGCTCCTCGGCGACGGCGGCCAGGGTCTGGGCCGGGTCGAAGGCGGGTCCCGGGATGACCATCGTCGCGCCGTGGCTGGTGCAGGCCAGGTTGCCCATGACCATGCCGAAGCAGTGGTAGAAGGGCACCGGGATGCACACCTTGTCGTTCTCGGTGTAGTGGCACAGCTCGCCGACGAAGAATCCGTTGTTGAGGATGTTGTGGTGGCTGAGGGTGGCGCCCTTGGGGAATCCGGTGGTGCCGGACGTGTACTGGATGTTGATCGGATCGTCGGCCGACAGGTCACGCTGGGCGGCGTCGAGCCGGGTGCGGTCCTCGGCGAGTGCGGCGCGTCCGGATTCGGCGAGTTCGTCCCATTCGGGGTATCCGAGCAGCACCACGTGCTCGAGGTCCGGGCAGTCGCCGCGCACCTCGGCGATCATCGCGGCGTAGTCGGACGTCTTGAAACTCGGCGCGGAGATCAGCATCCGGATCCCGGCCTGGGTGAGCACGTACTGCAGTTCGTGCGAGCGGTAGGCGGGGTTGATGTTGACCAGGATCGCGCCGATCTTCGCGGTGGCGTACTGGACGAACACCCACTCCGCGCGGTTCGGCGCCCAGATGCCCACCCGGTCGCCCTTGCCGATGCCGGCGTGCAGCAGACCGAGCGCGAGGGCGTCGACCTCCGCGGCCAGTTCGGTGTAGGTCCAGCGCCGGCCGGCGGCGCGGTCGACGAGCGCGTCGCGGTCGCCGTGGCGGGCGACGGTGCGGTCGAAGTTGTCGCCGATCGTGTCCCCCAGCAGCGGGGTGTTCCACGCCCCCGAGGTGTAGCTGGGCAATTCGGGTGTGGCGAAACCGGTCATGGGTGCTCCTGCAGTGTGCGCGGCCCGGGGCGAGCGAGGGGATCTCGTGGACTCGTCCACCATGCTCGTCGATCCGGCGCCGCAGGTGTTCGGATTCTGGACAGTTGGCGGTGCGGTGGCAGCACGAGGCGCCCTCCCCGGGGTGTCGGGGAGGGCGCCGGTGGGATCAGAGCGCTCGGTCGCGGGTCTCGACGAGGGCCTTGGTGCACACGAAGCTCAGCACGCCGAGCACGGAGAGCATGATGCCGATGGCGATGCCGCCGTAGGACGCCGCGAGGGGCGCGGCCAGCATGGGCGGAATCGCGCCACCCAGGACGCCGGCGAGGTTGTAGCCGAGTCCGGCGCCGGTGTACCGGTACCGGGTGTGGAACATCTCCGGCAGCAGCGCCCCGCACGGTCCGTAGGCGATGCCGAAGATGGCCAGGGTGACCATCATGCCGACGACGAACGCGACCGGCGATCCGGTGTCGAGCAGCGGGAACAGCGCCAGCGCCCACACGACGGAGAAGCCGCAGGAGATCATGATGACGCGCCGGCGGCCGACCCGGTCGGAGTAGAGGGCGGAGAGCACGATCGCGGCGCCGAAGACGAACGAGGCGACGATGCCGACGGTGAGGACGAACGGCCGGGAGAAGCCGAGGGTCTTGGTCGCGTAGCTGGTCAGGTACGCGGTGCCCATGTAGAAGAAGGCGAACATGATCGCCAGTGCGCCGGCCGAGAGGAGGATCTCCTTGGTCTGGTAGCGCAGGGCGTCGAGGAACGGCAGGGTGCGCTTCTCGGCCGGGGCGGCGGCGCGGGCCTCGCTCTCGGCCCGGAACACGGGGGTCTCCTCGATGGCGAGGCGCATGTAGAGACCGATGGCCACGAGAACGATGCTGAACAGGAAGGGGATACGCCAGCCGTAGTTGAGGAAGGCCTCGTTGGTGTCGCCGAGGGCCAGGCCGGTGAACAGGAAGGTGGCGCTCGACAGGGCGAAGGCGATGGCGGGGCCGAGCTGCGGGAACATCGCGTACAGGCCGCGTTTGCCCGGTGGCGCGTACTCGGCGGTGAGCAGCGTCGCGCCGGCCCATTCCCCGCCGACGGCGAAGCCCTGCGCGAATCGCAGCAGCACGAGGATGATCGGGGCGGCGACGCCGATCGTCTCGGCGCCCGGCAGCAGCCCGATGAGCAGGGTCGAGATGCCCATCAGCAGCAGCGTGGAGACGAGGGTCTTCTTGCGGCCGATGCGGTCGCCGAAGTGCCCGAACAGCATGGCGCCGACCGGGCGGGCGATGAAGGCGACGGCGAAGGTCGCGAACGAGGCGACCGTGCCGGCGGTGGCGCCGAGAGCCGGGAAGAACACCGTCGGAAAGACCAGGGCTGCGGCGGTTCCGTAGATGAAGAAGTCGTAGAACTCGATGGTGGTGCCGATGCAGCTGGCGATGGCGACGCGTCGGATGCCGGGTCCGCCCGGGGCGGGGGCGGTCGGCGCGGCGGGCTTCTGCCCCGCCGGTACCACGGGGGGTTCGGCCCCCGGTGTCGACACTGTGGTCACGTCTGTCCTCCGTATTTCCGTTCGAGCCGCGGCGGGCCTGCGCCGCGGGATGGAAGGAAAGGTAGTGATCCGTCTCACTCCCCCACTACCCCCGAAAGGGGGGTGGCTGTGAGCCGGATCACGTAGTTCGCCGAACGAAGGACTTGATCGTCGCAGGACGCCCCGCACCCGCACCACGCGTGGTCGTCCGCGCGGGAACCGCGTGGATCCCGAGGCACACGGTGGCCGAACAGCTTTCGCGCCGTCTACGCTCCGTTCATGGCGACGACGACCTGGGACCCGAGCGCCCCGGGGATCCTGGCACTACCGTCGGGCCGGTACGTCCGGGGCCGTGGCGTCCGACGTCCCCCTCCGGCCGGACCGCTGCCCGCCCTCGGGGTGTACCTCGCGGGCCGGACGCCGCCGGCGGTCCCGTGGGACGCCCGGTGGATCCGGTGGCCCGACTTCCGCCTCCCCACCGAGCCCGGCGCTGCCCGCCGGATACTGCACGAGGCGTGGCAGCGGTGCGCGAGCGAACGCGTCGAGGTCGCCTGCGGCGGTGGCCAGGGGCGCACGGGCACCGCCCTGGCCTGCCTCGCGATCCTCGACGGCGTACCGGCCGGCGAGGCCGTCGCCTTTGTGCGCGAACACTATTCGCACCGAGCAGTGGAGACGCCGTGGCAGCGGCGCTTCGTCGCCGCGTTCCGGTGACCGGCGGCGCCGGTCAGCGACCGGCGGCGCCGGCGAGCTCGGCGCGCATCTCGCTCCACACGGTCGCGTACGAGTCGATGTTCGGCGCCGTGGCCCACGCCAGCGCGCCGGACTTGACCTTCCCGAGCGCCTCGGCGAACAGGTCCTGATACCGCGACAGGCGCGGAACGAACGCCGACACGTCGTCGAAGAGGTTCTGCGCCTTGCGATCCAGCTCGATCAATTCGTCGAGGAAGTTGGCGGATTCCGGGTCGGCGAGCAGCGCGGAGAGCTCTTCGTCGAGCGGGCCGAACTGCTCGAACAGCTCCGCGAGAGAATCCTCGTCGATCGAGACGCGCTCCGCGTCGAGCTGATCGGTCAGTTCCGCGACCCCCGCGTCGGTCAGGGAGATGCCGTTGCCGGTCTCCTTCGCCTTGCCCTGCGTGACGAGCGCGTCGTACGCCGCCCGCCCGGACGCGACGGACACCCCCAGATGCGCCGCGATCACCTCGGCGGTGACGGTCTCCTTCAACCGCACCGTCTGCAGCAGAGCCAGCTCGTCGACATTGCCAGCGAACGCCATCGTGTCTTCTCCTCGTCGCCCGGTCGCGGGCGGTACGTGTCACCCGGTCGGGCGGAGTACATGATTTGGCGCTTCCGGTCACGATGTCAACCTGCCCACGCGGGTACGTCGCACTCTCGCCCCCCTACAACTCCCCCACCGTCGCGGAATCGAGCCGGTCCGCCCGCGTGGTGTCCTTCAGGTCCACACCGGAACGCCCGAGCCGGCGCGCCCCGTCGACCAGCCCCGCGACGACGCGCGCGGCCGCGGCATACCCGAGCCCCTCCGGCGGGTGGATGTTGGACACGCAGTTCCGCTCGGCGTCAGCCCGACCGGGCCGCGGCTCGTGGGTCAGGTACACCCCGAGGCTGTCGGCGACCGACAACCCGGGCCGCTCCCCGATCAGGACCAGCAGCGTGCGCACCCCCAGGGCGGCGCCGACGTGGTCGCCCAGCGCGACCCGTGCCGACGTCGCGATCACCGGCGGCGCCACGGACAGGTGCCGCGGCAGGGCCGCCACGACGGCCTCGAGCAGGGCGACGCCGTGCTCGGCCAGGGCCCGCGGCGAGAGCCCGTCGGCGAGGACCACCCCGACGTCGGCGCCGGTGCCGGGGACCGCGGACAGATCCTCGGGCAGGCGGCCCAGGTCCGGGCGGCGCAGGTACTCGCCGCGATCGCTCACCCGGCTGGTGACGACGATCGGCGCGCCGAGTCCGAGGCGTTCGACGTCGGTGGCCAGCGCCGGCACGTCGAGGGGCTGGTGCACCGCGTCGCGGGCCGCGGCGTGCGCGGCCCGGAACTCGAGCACCCGAGCGGTCGGGAGGCCGTCGCCGGCCCGGCCGAGCCCGATGCGGGCCTGGGTCGCCGACCGCAGCGGTGCCCAGAAGTCACGGTCGACGGGCCCGCTCACGCCGCACCTCCCGCGAGGGCGCGCAGCGGGGAGGCCGCCGCGTCCACCGGCAGGATATGCCCGGCTCCGTCCACCATGCCGAGCCCGGAGAGCCACCGCTCGAACTCGGGGGCGGCGCGCAGGCCCAGCGCGCGACGCACGTACAGCGCGTCGTGGAACGACAGGCTCTGGTAGCCGAGCATGACGTCGTCGGCTCCGGGCACCGCGATGACGAACGCGGCGCCGGCCACCCCGAGCAGGGTCAGGAGGGTGTCCATGTCGTCCTGGTCGGCCTCGGCGTGGTTGGTGTAGCAGACGTCCACGCCCATCGGCAGGCCCAGCAGCTTGCCGCAGAAGTGGTCCTCGAGGCCGGCCCGGACGATCTGCTTGCCGTCGTAGAGATATTCGGGGCCGATGAACCCGACCACCGTGTTGATCAGCAGCGGGTCGAGCGCCCGGGCGACGGCGTACGCGCGGGTCTCGAGGGTCTGCTGGTCGACGGGGCGTCCGCCCGTGCCGAGGTGCGCGCCGGCCGACAGCGCCGAGCCCTGCCCCGTCTCGAGGTACATGACGTTGTCGCCGACGGTGCCACGCCCCAGAGCGCGACCGGCCTCGTTCGCCTCCCGCAGCAGAGCCATGTTCACACCGAAGCCGGCGTTCGCCCCCTCGGTGCCGGCAATGGACTGGAACACCAGGTCCACCGGGGCACCGGCCTCGATGAGGCCGAGCGTGGTCGTCACGTGGGACAGGACGCAGGACTGCACCGGGATGTCGAAGCGCAGCCGCATCTCGTCGAGCAGGTGCAGCAGGTCGGCGGTGGCCTGTGGCGAGTCCGTGGCCGGGTTGATGCCGATGACGGCGTCGCCGCAGCCCATCAGCAGCCCGTCGAGGGTCGCGGCGGCGATACCGCGTGGGTCGTCGGTGGGGTGGTTGGGCTGCAGCCGGGTGCCGAGCCGGCCGGGCAGTCCGACGGTGGTGCGGAACGCCGAGGTGACCTCGATCGCGCGGGCCACCGCGATCAGGTCCTGGTTGCGCATGAGCTTGCTGACGGCGGCGACCATTTCGGGGGTCAGGCCGGGCGACATGGCGGCGAACGCCGCGGCCGCATCGGTTTTCGTGACGGTGTCGAGAAGCAGGTCGCGCAGTCCCCCGACCGTCAGGTGCTGCACGGCCCGGTAGGCGTCGCGGTCGTGATCGTCGAGGATCAGCCGGGTGACCTCGTCGGTCTCGTACGGCACCACCGGCTCGGCGAGGAACACGTCGAGCGGCACGTCGGCGAGGACCCACTGCGCGGCCGCGCGCTCGGCGTCGGATTCGGCCGCGCAGCCGGCGAGTTCGTCGCCGGAGCGGCGCGGGGTGGCCTTGGCGAGCAGGTCGACGAGGCCGTCGAAGGTGTAGGTGGTGCCGGCGAGATGCTGGGTGTAGACGCTCACTTCAGCTCGGCCCCCGCCTCGGCGAGCGCGGCGAACTCCTCGTCGGGCGAGTTCGCCACCAGCCGGTGCCGGCTGTAGAGCCCGAAGTAGGCCATGAAGGCGGCGAAGGCACCGAGGGTCCACAGGGCGGCGACGGGATCGACCAGGAAGGTGGCCACGACGGCGGCCGCGGCGACGACCAGCGCGAAGGAGGTGGTGACGACGCCGCCGGGGGTGCGGTAGGGCCGCGGCATGTGCGGTTCGCGCCGGCGCAGCACGATGTGGCTGACCATCATCAGCACGTAGCTCACCGCGGCGCCGAAGACCGCCATGTTGAGCAGCATCGCTCCCTCGCCGGTGAGCGAGAGCGCGAACCCGATCACGCCGGGGACGATCAGCGCCAGCACGGGCGCCTTGCGCTTGTTGGTCAGCGACAGGCTCGTGGGGAGATAACCGGCGCGGGAGAGCGCGAACGTCTGCCGCGAGTACGCGTACATGATCGAGAAGAAGCTCGCGATCAGGCCGGCGAGCCCGATGTAGTTGACCACCTTCGCGGCGCCGGAGTCGCCGAGGGCCTCGACGAGCGGGTTGCCGGACGTGGACAGGGCGTCGGCGCCGAGCGCGCCGGTGGCCAGGAACAGCACGGTCGCACCGGTGACGAGCAGCACCAGCATGGACACGATGATGCCCTTGGGCACGTTCTTCTCCGGCTCGGTCGCCTCCTCGGCGGCCAGGGGCACACCCTCGACGGCGAGGAAGAACCAGATCGCGAACGGCACGGCCGCCCAGATGCCGAACAGACCGAAGGGAAGGAACGACGACGCTCCGGCGGCGGTCTCGTCGACGGCGATGTCGGTCAGGTTCGCGGTGTCGAACAGCCCGACGGCGGAGACGGCGAACACCACGAGCCCGACGAGGGCGATCGCAGTGATCACGAACATCGCCTTGAGGGCTTCGCCGGCGCCGGTGAGGTGGATGCCGATGAACACCGCGTACACGGCGAGATAGATCCACCATCCGTCGGTGATGCCGAACAGGTTCAGCGACTCGACGTACCCGCCGATGAACGTGGCGATCGCGGCCGGGGCGATCGAGTACTCGATGAGAATTGCTGTGCCGGTAGCGAATCCACCCCACGGTCCGAGGGCGCGACGCGCGAAGGTGTAGCCGCCGCCGGCGGCGGGCAGCGCGGAGGACAGCTCGGCCATGCCGAGCACCATCGCGAAGTACATGGCCGCGATGACCACCGAGGCGACGAGCAGTCCACCGAATCCCCCCTCGGCCAGGCCGTTGTTCCAGCCGGCGTAGTCACCGGAGATCACGTAGCTGACACCGAGGCCCGCGAGCAGTACCCAGCCCGCCGAACCCTTTCTCAGACTGCGCTTTTCGAGATACGCACGACTCTCGGCGTGGAAGTCCGCGCCGTCGTGGTGGGCCGGGGTCTCGGCCCCGGTCCTGGGCGGGTCGGTCAACGACATGATCTCTCTTCTCGACGGAGGATGGCGACGTGTCGAGCGGGCACGTCGAGGACACCGCGCGTACTCACGGTACGAGCGGTAGGTACACACCGCGTCAGTACGCGGTCACGGAAGTGTTACGAGGAGGCGCCCCGGGGCGTCGGCACCGGGCACGCGTCGGCGGCCTCGGCCACGACGGTCGGCTCGGCGGCCGGCTCCGGACGGGCGCCGGCGGCCCACCGCTTGCCGAGCACGGGTGTGTCGCGGGCGAGGGCGTCGTTCTCGTCGGCGGTGAAGGCGCGGCCGCGGCTGAGGAAGCGCAACCCCTCGGGCGATTCGAGGCTGAACCCGGAGCCGCGGCCGGGCACCACGTCGAGAACGAGCTGCGTGTGCTTCCACGCCTCGAACTGGGACCCGGAGATCCACACCGGGACGGCGTCGGCGCCCGCGGGCAGGTCACCGGCCGTCGCCCCGACCTGCAGACGCAGGTCCAGCACCCCCAGCAACACGTCCAGGTCGCCGACGACGAAGTCGCCGTCCGGGTAGCACATCGGCGCCGACCCGTCGCAGCAGCCGCCGGACTGGTGCATCATCAGCGGCCCGTGCCGCTCGGCGAGACGGCGCAGGAGAGCAACCGCGTCGGCGGTGGCGACGAGGCGGAGCGGGACGGACATGGGGTGCCTTCCGGTTGTCGGCTTGCGCCTCCCCCGAGCGAATGTATCGCTCACCTCGACTGATCGAGTGGGCGATACATTCGCTCGACTCGGGGCAGGGCGGAATGGGAACGGCGCCTGCCACGTCGCAGGGGGATGACGTGACAGGCGCCGAGTCTTCGGATCAGAAGAAGCCCTGGGCCTTCGGCGCGTAGGACACCAGGAGGTTCTTCGTCTGCTGGTAGTGGTCGAGCATCATGTGGTGGTTCTCGCGGCCGATGCCGGACTGCTTGTAGCCACCGAACGCCGCGTGCGCCGGGTACTGGTGGTAGGTGTTGGTCCACACCCGGCCGGCCTGGATGGCGCGGCCGGCCCGGTAGGCGACCCCGCCGTCACGGGACCAGACGCCGGCTCCGAGGCCGTAGAGGGTGTCGTTGGCGATGGAGATGGCGTCGTCGAAGTCCTGGAAGGACGTCACGGAGACCACCGGTCCGAAGATCTCCTCCTGGAAGATGCGCATCTTGTTGTGGCCGCTGAACACCGTCGGCTGGACGTAGAAGCCGCCGGACAGGTCACCGCCGAGGTCGGCGCGCTCGCCGCCGGTGATCACCTGCGCGCCTTCGCTCTTGCCGATCTCGATGTAGGACAGGATCTTCTCGAGCTGGTCGTTCGACGCCTGGGCACCGATCATCGTGTCGGTGTCGAGCGGGTCGCCCTGGCGCACGGCCTTAGTGCGCACCGCGGCCAGCGACAGGAAGTCGTCGAAGATGTCCTGCTGGACCAGGGCGCGCGACGGGCAGGTGCACACCTCGCCCTGGTTGAGGGCGAACATCGTGAAGCCCTCGAGCGCCTTGTCCTGGTAGTCGTCGTTGACCGAGAGCACGTCGGAGAAGAAGATGTTCGGGCTCTTGCCACCGAGCTCGAGGGTGACGGGGATCAGGTTCTGCGAGGCGTACTGCATGATCAGGCGGCCGGTGGTGGTCTCGCCGGTGAACGCGATCTTGCGGATGCGCGGGCTCGAGGCCAGCGGCTTGCCGGCCTCGACGCCGAAGCCGTTGACGATGTTCACCACGCCCGGGGGCAGCAGGTCGCCGATGACGGAGATCAGGTACAGGATCGAGGCAGGCGTCTGCTCGGCCGGCTTGAGGACGACGGCGTTGCCGGCGGCCAGGGCGGGGGCGAGCTTCCACACGGCCATCAGGATCGGGAAGTTCCACGGGATGATCTGGCCGACGACGCCGAGCGGCTCGTGGAAGTGGTAGGCGACGGTCTCGGCGTCGATCTCGGAGATCGAGCCCTCCTGCGCCCGGATCGCGCCCGCGAAGTAGCGGAAGTGGTCGATCGCCAGCGGGATGTCGGCGTTGAGGGTCTCGCGGATCGGCTTGCCGTTGTCCCAGGTCTCGGCGAGGGCGATCGACTCGAGGTTCTCCTCGAGGCGGTCGGCGATCTTGTTGAGCAGGATGGAACGCTCGGCGACGGACGTCTTGCCCCAGGCCGGCGCGGCGGCGTGGGCGGCGTCGAGGGCCAGCTCGATGTCTTCCTCGGTGGACCGGGCCACCTCGGTGAACGGCTGACCGGTGACCGGGGTGACGTTCTCGAAGTACTGACCCTTCACAGGCGGTACCCACTGGCCGCCGATCCAGTTGTCGTAGCGGGACTGGAAGGACATCAGGGCGTCGGGCGAGCCGGGACGGGCGTACACGGTCATCGGTGTTCACTCCTCGGATGGTCTGGCACCCCCCATGCGGGGCGTGTGATCCGGAACACTACGAACGTGCGGGTTGCAACTACGTTGCGTAGCTCCGAACCTCAGATCCCGAGCTGGCGGTCCAGCAGCTCGATCCGGGCCTTGACCTGGGCGAACAGCGTCGAATGCGGATCGAGGGTGGTCAGGTACGCCTCCCATGCGGCGATGTCGTCGCGCCCGTGCACCGACGCGGTCCACCGCGCGAGCAACTGGGCGTCGCCGGCCCGGAGCAACGCGGCCTGCACCCGGGCGCGCAGCTCGTCCCGGATCTCCTCGATGCCGGGCGCGGCCGATCCGGGCAGCACCGGTCCGGCATACAGACGCACCGCCGTCGCCACATCGCCGCGATCGAGTGCGCCGCGGACCTCCGCGACGTCGGTGACGAGTTCACCCAGGAGCCGGTATGGGCGCGAGCCGAGCCCCTCGGGTCCGAAAACCTTTCGCAGGCGCGACATCTCGGCACGGATGGTGACGGAGTCGAGCTCGGCCTCGTCGAGCAGCACCGCAAGCCGGTCCGAGCTCAGGCCCTCGGGGTGTTCGGCGAGTAGCAGCAGGATCTCGGCGTGGCGCTGGGAGAGGGGGATCCGTTCGCCGTCGCGGTGCAGAGTGGGCCGGCCCGACCCGAACGTGTCGAGGCTCGTCCGGGCAGCCGACAACAGCCGCGGCGAGCTGAGCAGGTGCAGCCGCAGTTCCGACTCGGCGGCGGCGACCGTGGCCCGCACGAGCTGCAACACCTCCGGCGCGGCGACGCGGAGCCCGCCGGTGATGTCGATGGCGCCGAGGATCCGGCCGGTGCTCGGGTCGTGCACCGGCGCGGCCGAGCAACTCCATTCGTGCACGGTGCGGTTGAAGTGCTCGGCGGCGACGATCTGGACCGAGTGGTCGACAGCGAGAGCGGTGCCGGGCGCGTTGGTGCCCACCCGCTCCTCACTCCAGTCGGCGCCCTCGACGAAGCTCATCGACAGCGCCCGGTCACGGGCGGCGTGATCACCCTCGACCCACAGCAGCCGGCCCTGTTCGTCGCTGATCGCGACGAGCAGCCCGCTGTCGGCGGCGTCCTCCACCAGCAGCTTGCGCACGACGGGGCGGATCAGCGCCATCGGGTGCCCGGCCCGGTACCGCTCGAGGTCCAGGCCCGTGAGCAGGCTCGGCTGTTCGACGGCGTCGGGACTGATGCCGTTCCTGCGGCTGCGCAGCCAGGATTCGCGGACCACCGAGCGCACGGAGGCAGGTACGACCGACGTGTCGGCCGCGTCGAGGAACGAACTGTGCGCCGAGGACGCGCGTTGCGCCAGCTGCGACGGGTCGTCGCCGGGCCGCAGCGCCACCCAGGGGTTGGCCGAGCCGGATCGTTCGTCGGTCATGCGCTGCTGCTCATCTGCCGGTTCCTCCTCCGAACAACTGTAACCCGAGTCACAAGCACGTCCGGGTGCCCACCCGTTCGGCCAGCATCACGGCCGTCGCGTGCGGCCCACGGCTGGGCACCTGCGGGAACACGGACGTGTCCACGACGCTCAGCCCCTCGGCGGCGTGCACCCGGCACCGCTCGTCGACGACGGCCGAGGCGTCGCGGCCCATCCGGCAGCTTCCGGACAGGTGCAGCGACGTCCCGAGGTGCCGCTCGAGCCACGCGTCGCCGGGGTCGAACGCGTCCGGGTCGAGGCCGGTGCGGTCGACGACGTCGGGCATCGCCGCGAGCAGGTGCGCGGCGCGCGCCACCCCCTCGCGCAGGTCGGCACGGTCGGCCGGGTCGTCGAGGTAGCGGTAGTCCAGCAGCGGCGGCCGGAACGGGTCGGCCGGGTCGAGCCGGATCGCGCCGCGGCTGCGGGGCCTGGTGAGCACCACCCCCAGGACCGGGTCGGCGACGCCGCTACCGGGGACGGACGCGGCGAACGGTGCGGTGTAGGGGCGCAGCTCGAGGTTGCCGGCGTGCAGGACGACCTGCAGGACGGGGGCGGGCCCGGGCAGCGGCGCGCGGTACCGGTAGGGGACGGCGATCTCCGGGTGGTCGGTGTAACCCCTGCCCACGCCGGGGATCTCGATCCGGGGGGTGATGCCGTGGCGGGTGAGCTCGGCGCCGTCGCCGATGCCGGAGAGCATGAGCAGCTGCGGGGAGCCGATCGCACCGGCGGCGAGCACGACGTGGCCGGCACCGACGGTCTCGCCGTCCTCGGTCTCGACGCCGACTGCGCGCGCGCCCGAGAGCACGACCCGCCGCACGCGCGTTCCCGCGCGCACGGTCAGGTTCGGCCGGGCCAGCGCCGGCAACAGGTACGCGTGGGCGGGACCGACGCGCATCCCGTCGCGGATGTTGAGCGGGACGGGGCCCACCCCGTCCGGGCCGGGCGCGTTGAGGTCGTCCACACGGCGATGGCCGGCGGCGAGCGCCGCGTCGTGGAACGCGGCGCTGACCGGGTGCAGCCGCTCCCAGGGTGTGCGGGCGACGGGCACGGGACCGGCCGCGCCGTGCCATCGCCGGCTCACTCCGGTCTCCGCGGCGTCCACCGCGTCGGCGTCGGTCTCGGTGGCGCGGAAGTGTGGCACCACCCGATCGAACGACCAGGACGGCGGCCAGGCCTCGAAGTCGTCCGGGCGGGCCCGCACGAAGTACGCGCCGTTCACTGCGCCGGAGCCGCCCAGCAACCGGCCGCGGGTGACGACGGAGCGACGACGTCCGGTCAGCCGGGCCGGGTAGGCGCAGGTCCACGGGCTGTCCGGACCGACCGGCAGGACGGTCGCGTCGAGCACCGCGGGCGGGGTGTCGGCGGTCGTGCGGTAGCCGGGGCCGGCCTCGAGCAGCAGGACCGTCCGGTCGGGGTCCTCGCTGAGCCGGGCGGCCAGCACGCAGCCGCAACTGCCGCCGCCGACCACGACCACGTCGGCGTGCACGGGATCGGCCATGGATGCGGGTGCCCCGGCTCAGCCCCGGATGCGGGGCGCGAGCGCCGCCGGATCCCGGGCCTCGACCGCGCCCCACCACAGTCCGGCGCCGTAGGCGATGTCGTCGAGGCGCTTGTAGAACACGTAGCGCAGGGGGTCGAGGCCGCCCTCCTCACGGTGGCCGTACCAGTCCCACAGCCCCTCGGCGACGGCGAAGCCGAGGACCGCGCGACGCACCTTCGGCGAGACCACCGCGGCGACGAGCGTGACCGGCCAGTAGTGCCGGCACAGCGCGGAGGCGACCTGCCACATCCCGCCGACGAACCCCTGCGCGGTGAGCACCGCCGCGATGCGGGTCGGCTGGTCGAGTTCGGTGAACATCCGCCGCAGCCGGAGCATCGTCACCGACAGCGACGCGACCGAGCCGACGACGCCGAGGCGGGTGCGGCTCGCGGCGGCCACGCACGCGAACAACATCGACCCCGACATCGACATGGTGGGCACCGAGCCGGGGTGCCGGCTCGCGAGGGGCGCCGCACCCGTGCCGTAGAAGGCCTTGCGGGTGAACCACTTCCGGAATCCGACGCGGTGGTCGTGGGCCACGTGCGCCACCGGTTCGTAGCGCAGCCGCCAGCCGGCCTCCTGCAGCCGCCAGCACAGGTCCACGTCCTCGGCGACGTGCATGGCCTCGTCGAAGCCGCCGGTCGCGGTGAGCACGTCGCGGCGGACGATGATCGCGGCGCTCGGTACGTACGAGACCGGGCTGCCGGACTTGACGGCGGCCTCGCGGCGGCCGAGATCCAGCGACGAGCGCGCGTGTTCGTAGCGCCCCAGGGCGCCCTTGTCGGGCTCGAGCGCGACGACGCGCGGGGCCACCAGGGCCACCGCAGGGTCGGAGAAGTGCCCGAGCATCACCTCGAGCCATCCCTTCCGCGGCACCACGTCCGAGTCGAGGAATGCGACGAACGGCGTTGTGGCGGCGCGCAGTCCGGTGTTGCGTGCCGCGGCCGGACCACGGGATCGCTCGTGCCGCAGCACCCGGACCGACGCCCTGGCCGGGGCGGGCACCGGGACGTCGGAACCGTCGTCGACGACGATCACCGTCAGTCCCTCGACGGCCGCCAGCAACCGCTCGAGCCCGGCCGTGTTGTTCTTGACGGGAATCACGACGGTGACGTCGGACGTGGCAGGCAGGGCCGTGGGACGGGGGTTTCCGACCCCGGAGTCGAGCAGCCGCCGCGCCACGACGGCGGTCTGCGAGTCGACGACCTTCACGTAGCCGTCGCCGATCATCGCCGCGGCCGCCGGAGCGAGCTTGAGCATGCGGGTGGGCGAGCCCCCGATGAGCACGCGGCCGTCGGAGTAGGCGCGCACCCGCGGGTCGATACGGACGCCGAATCCGTCGGGCAGTCGGGCCGTGCTCGTCAACGGAGTCTTCCTTTCCCATCCGGCTCCCACCGGGTTACCTGTGCCGTTGCTCGATCGACGAGTTCGGCGAACCATCGTGCCCCCTGCGCCGCGCTCGCGGGCGTCGGATCCCCCAGCACGCCGTTCGCGGACACGGCGACGATACCGCCCTCGCGCATCCGTGGCATCAGGTCGGCGAGTGTGCCGGTGTTGCCCTTCTCGGCGCGGGCGGTGTCCACCACGCGCGGATCGAGGTGCAGCAGCAGGCTGGTCTCGGTGACCCCGGCGTGGGCGTCGCCGCCGGGCACGGCGAACGGCAGCCACGCCACGTCGCGGCCCTCGTAGCGCAGCAGGGACACGGCCCTGGTCAGCGGGTGCACGTTGCCGCCGTGCCAGTTGACGAACAGCAGGCGCGCGGCCCACCGGCACACCGAACGACCGTATTCGACGAGGACGGTCTCCATCGCCTCCGCGCCGAGCGAGACGGTGCCGGGGAAGCCCTCGTGCTCGCCGCTGGACCCGTACTCGAGGGCGGGCGCGACGAGCACACCGGGCAGGGCGGCCGTCAACGCGCGGGCGATGCGGGTGTCGGTGTCGAGCGGAAGGTGCGGCCCGTGCTGCTCGAGCGCGCCGACGGGAACCGCGACCGTGGCCCGGCCCGGCTCGAGGTCGGGCCAGTAGGCGGTGGCGAGTTCGCGGGTCACCGGTCCGATGGTAGGGGTGCACCCTCCGGGTCGCCGTCGGCAGTGGCGAGAGCGCGCTCGACCGGGGCCAGCGCCCCCTGCCGGTGGGCACGCTGAGCAGCGCGTTCGTCCGGGCCGGCGAGGCGCACCTGAATGGAAGCGGAGCACGGTGCCGCGGGGCGCGGCCGAGACGGCCACCTGCACGGTACTGTCGTGGTTCCAGCCCGCGGGCCGCCAGGTCAGGCGCACCCGGTCCCCCTCGTGGCGGCTGCGCAGCTCCCCCGGCGTGCCGTCGGCGCTGCGCCACTCGGCACCCGGGGCGCGCGGGCATCACTTCTCCTTCCTCCGATGGGCACGGACCTTGTCGCGGTTGCCGCACCGCGCCATCGAGCACCAGCGCCGCGTTCCCGCGCGGGAGGTGTCGGCGGAGACGATGGCGCAGTCGTCGGCGGCGCACCGCTTGATGCGCTCGGCGTACGGACCGGTCAACACCGCGACGAGTTTTCGTCCGTCCGGCGGTCGGTACGGACAGAATCGAGACACCGCGAGCGGAAGGCAGGCCGATGAGCAAGCTGCTGTACTCGGCGACCATGTCGGTCGACGGATTCATCGCCGGTCCCGGCGGCGACATGTCGTGGCTGGTGCCGTACCTGGGGCCGGATCCGGCGATCGACGAACTCGTCGGCGAGATCGGTGCGCTCCTCGTCGGCAACCGCACCTTCCGCGGCGACGACCCGCACAAGGGCACACCCGCCGAGGGCGAGGCGTTCGGTGGCGGCTGGAGCGGACCGCAGTTCGTGCTCACCCACCGCCCTCCGGCCGAGCCGGTCCCGGGCGTGACGTTCGTCGGTGACCTCCACGCGGCCGTGGCCGCGGCCACCACGGCCGCGGGCGGGAAATACGTCAACGTGCTCGGCGCCGACGTCGCCCGGCAGTGCCTCGAGGCCGGCCTGCTCGACGAGATCTTCGTCTGCATCGCGCCGGTCCTGCTCGGCGACGGCGTCCGGCTGTTCGACCGCCCGGGCGGAACCCCGCTCGCGCTGGAACGTCTCGTCGCGACCCAGGGGCCCGTTGCGACCGACATCCGGCTGCGGGTCGTGCGGTGAGGCCGCTATCCGCCTTCGACGGAACTCTCGTCGCCGGACGGCGGAGGGAGCCGGATCCCGGCGACGAGGCCGTGATGATCGGAGCCGGGCAGCTCGATCCGTTCGAGGGAGGTCGCCGTGGCGCCCCGCGTGAGGATGTGATCGATCCCGACGAGGGCCGGGTAGCGGCGGTCCGCCGGATACGTCGGCACGAGCCCGCCGCCGACCCGGTCCGCGGCGTGCACGTACCCGTCGTCGAGCAGGTCGCGGAAGCGGGTGTGCGAGTACGTCGCGTTGAAGTCCCCACTGACCACGACCGGGGCCGTGCCGGACACCGACTCGAGCTCCGCGTCCAGTCGTTCCAGCTCGGCCGCCCACGCCGGAGCGGGTGTCAGGTACGGCGGCGCGGGATGCACCGCGTACAGGATCAGCGGGCGTCCGGAACCGGTGTCCAGAGTCGCGGTCAGGTTCGTCGGCCCGAACCCGTCGAGCATCCGGCCGGCCGAGACGGGAAACCTGCTGTAGATCCCGGCGCCCGCACCGCCGGTCGGCGTCGGGGCCAGGAAGCGATGCGGAAGCAGGTCGTCGAGCCCCGCGACCTGCAGCGCGGCCACCGCGTCGTCGGTCAGCTCCTGGACGGTGAGGACGTCGATCTGTCGCTCGCGCACCGTCCGGACCAGCGCATCGGAGTCGGCCTGCCCGACCATGAGATTGGCCTGCATCACGCGGATGATGGGACCGGATGCGGCGTCCGGCCGGTCGCCCCGGACGCCCGGCAGGTACAGCGGTCCCAGGGTCCATGCGCCGGCCGCGCCGACGACGAGTGCCGACGCCAGCAGTACCGGTCGCCGGGCGAGCGCGGCGGCGATCGCGCCCGCCACCGTCCCGAGCAGCAGGTACGGCCCCAGCGACGCCCAGGCGATCACGGCGTTGTTCTCCACGTCTGAGGCGAAGGCCACGAGCGCGGTGAGCCCTAGCGCCGTCGTGACGACCGCGAAGAGGACGGCGATCCGTCGCGCCGGCGGCGGCCTCACCATCCGGCGTGACGGTAGGGCCGGATTCTGCGGCGGGGCCGTACCCGCAGCAGGTGCCGCCGCCACAAGGCTCGGCGACCCTGCACCACCACCGCGGGCGGCGGCTCCGAGACAGGGGCCGATTCCGAGTCAGGGACCGCGAACGCCCGATCGATCGCCTCGAGCGCGGTGGCCAACGCCTCCGCGTCCCCACCGACGTCCGGATGCAGCCGTTTGGCCGCGGTCCGGCGCGCCCGGCGGCGTTCGCGCTCTGTTTCGCTCACCATCATCACAACCTCGCATGCCGCAACCGCGCCGAGCTGCCGGCCCCCGATCCGGGACACCCGTCGGCACCGCTACCGGACTGAGCGGGCGTTCCGCCGGAGATCTTCAGTATCGCGCACCTCCCCCCGGGACGGGAGTGCGCAGCGACGTCCGCGCCCCGAACCCACCCGCGTCCGTGGTTCGGGCGCGCGGGAGCCGGCGGGTCACGCCGGGACGAGACCCGCCGGTGAAGGATCGGGCCCCGTCGCCGAGGGCCCTATCGGCGTGCTCAGTTGTTCGGACCGAGGCTCTGCCTGTCGTCCGTCGTCGGAGGAACGGTCGGTTCCATGGTCGCCGGAGCGGATGCCGCAGCCTCGGTCAGCGGTACACCGGTGGCAGTGCCGGTGTCCGTGCCCGAACCGCGGTGGGCCGCCTTCTTCGCCAGCGCCTCGACCCTGTGCTGCACCTGTGGCACCTTGTCTTTCGCGGTGTGCGTCGCACCGCTCACCTTCTCGTGCACCGTGGGGTTGTGCCAGAGGCCGAGGGACTGATCCCTCATCTTCTCGTAGGTCTTCCGCCCGGCACGGGTACCGAGGACGAAGCCCACGGCCGTCCCGGCGGCGAAGATCACTGCTCGGACCGTGATTTCTCTTCCTTGTTCGACGAGTGCCGAGATTCGATTCGGAGGCCGTGACGAATTCCTACGGACCGGTCGCCTCTACCCGGTCGGCGCCGCCACCGCCGCGGGTACGGCAACCGACGGCGTGTGTGCCGGCGCAGACCAGCACTACGACCACCGTCCACAGCAGTGATCCGAACACCCATATGCCGACGGTGATCCCGCTGCCCACCCACAGGCCGTCGAGCACCGCGATCGACAACGGCTGCAGCACCAGCGCGTCCTCGTCACCGACAGCTTTCCCCTGCATTCGACCGCTCCTCGCCCTGTCCCCCTGTGAACCGCGAGCCCCCGCCTCTTCTCAGCGCCGTCGCCTCACCCCGCAACCGCGATCGATCCCCCCGACGAGGATGCCCCGGGAAGCCGATCCGAGGAAAGCCGACCACCCCGTCGCCATCCGGAAACTGCTGGGGCAAAACCGAGTTCAAGACCGGAGAGGTGGCGGTACCGATGTCGCCGCGCACGTGGATCGCCGGAGGCCGCCCGATTCGTCGATCCACCGCCGTATCGAACTGCTCGTGCTCGAGAACTCACCGAGCGCCCCGCCGAGGTCCGCACCGGCCCGTGCGCGAATACAGCAGCACCATCGCAACCCTCCGGTCCCGGTCCCCTGCCAGGACCAGCCTGGCACGTGGCCCTGCAACACATCCCGGAGTCGGCGACCGCCCGCCCTGTCACCCGTCACAACGATAGAGCAGGCAGCGGGGCTGTCGCAGAGGAACGGAGCCCGCATGTTCTGGGCGGCCCCTGGACACGCCGGTAGTCCGCGCGGCAGCACGGGCGGGCCGATGTCGCCGACAATGTCGTTGTCGGGATCGCCCGCACCGGCATGTATGGGTACACCACGGCGACGACAGGATCGGAGGGCCGGAAGTGGTTGTCGCGACACTCGGCCGACGTCGGATCCTCGCCTACCGGGCCGCGGCGCAGGGACTCGACCGGACCTCCGCCGGGCGAGACCGGGTGCTTGCGCTCGGAGTGCAGGACACCCCGTACGGATCGGCCCGCGACGCGCTCGCCGCACGATCGGACGACGCCGCGACAGAACAGGATTCGCTCGTCCTCGTATGGTCGTGGCGCGGGGCGCCGCACCTGCATCGACCCGGCGATCTCGCGTTTCTCGCCGCGGCCCTCTGGCCGGTGAACGACACCGACGCCACGACACGTATCGGGACCGGGCAGATCCGCGAGGGCGCCCAGCGCGGCCTGCGCGCATTCACCGAGGCGGCCGAGGCCATGGGCGCCGCGCTCACCGGCCCGATGACCAAGGGAGAGCTGAGTGCGGCGGTCAGCGCGGCGGTTCCCGCCGACCTCACCTATCACTGCCCCTCGTGCAGATCCCGACACATCTCCGGTGCGCTGTTCCAGCAGGTCGGCCTCGCGGCGCGCGTGCGGGTCTGCCCCCAGGGCCGCAGCACCCACCTCGACGTCCTGCCCACAGGGATCGGACCGGATGCGGTGCCCGAGCGCGCCGAGGGCACCGCTGCCGCCCTGCACCGGTACGCCGTCGTGCTGGCGCCGGTCACACCGGCCGGGCTGGCGGCCTTCCTGGGCACCGACATCGCAACGATTCGCGCGGTCCTGCCCGACGATCTGGTTCCGGTGAACGGCCCGGCCGGGAAGGGCCTGGTGCCGGCCTCGGCGGTCGCTGACCTCGACGGGGCCGCCGACGTGCGAGCGACCCGCCTGCTGCCGCCCGGCGATCCGTGGCTGCAGGCCCGGGACAGGGAGTTCCTGGTGCCGGACCGAGCGCGCCGGAAGGCGATCTGGCGCCCGATCGGCAGCCCCGGTGTCGTCCTCGTCGACGGGGAGATACGAGGGATCTGGCGGGCGAGGGCCACGCCCCGGGACACGCTCGCGGTGTCGGTCGAGCCGTTCGAGCCGCTGTCCGTGCGGACGCGGGACGAACTCGAGGCCGAGGCGCAGCGACTGGCCCGCGCCCGGGAGCGCACCGGCGCGACGGTGGGGTATGCCGGCTGACGATCCGGCGACCGCGCCCGGACGTGCCACCGGATGTCGGGGTCGCCGTCGACAATGAACCGGTACCCCTGTCGATCCGGCCCCGTCCCGTTCGTCGTCATGTCGTACGGCAACTCTGCCGCACAGGACACTCACCCAACGAGAGGTGCTCACCATGAAGTACATGCTGCTGATCAACGCCGCATCGGCCGACGCAGGCGACCAGTGCAGCGTCGAGGAGTGGATGGTCTACGACAAGCAGATCCAGGAGACCGGAATCGTCGTTGCCTCGGAGTCACTCGCGGACCTGACCACCGCGACGACCGTGCGGGTCGGCCCCGACGGTGCGCGTGTCGGCCCCGACGGTGCGCGTGCCGTCACCACCGACGGGCCGTTCGCCGAGACGCGCGAGGTCCTCGGGGGCTTCTACGTCGTCGACGTGCCCGACCTCGACGTCGCGCTGGACTGGGCGGCCCGCTGTCCCGGGGCGCGCGGCGGCGGATCCGTGGTGGTGCGGCCGATCGCCGACTTCGGGCAGTGACCGCGACGGACGGGCCGGGCGCCGGCGCCCGGGTCGACGCCGCCGTGGAAGCGGTGTTCCGGGAGGAGCGCGGTCGGCTGCTCGCCGCGCTCGTCCACCGCTTCGGCGACCTCGATCTGGCCGAGGACGTCGCCGCCGAGGCGATCGAGGCGGCGCTGGTGCACTGGCCCGTCCGGGGCGTACCGGCCAAGCCGGGGGCCTGGCTGCTGACGACAGCGCGGCGCAAGGCCGTGGACCGGCTCCGGCGGGATCAGGTGTACGCCGCCCGGCTCGCCGTTCTGCAGGTGGATTCGGAACGGGCCGCCCCCTCCCCCACCCCGGACACCGGCAGTGAGATGCCCGACGAACGCCTGCAGTTGTTCTTCACCTGCGCCCACCCGGCGCTGCCGGCCGAGGACCGGGTGGCGCTGACCCTGCGGTGCCTGGCCGGGCTCGAGACACCCGAGGTGGCGCGCGCCTTTCTCGTCCCGACCGCGACGATGGCCCAGCGGATCGTGCGGGCGAAGAAGAAGATCCGGCAGGCCCGCATCCCGTTCCGGGTGCCGGATCCGGACGAGCTGCCGGAGCGACTGCCGGGCGTGCTACAGGTGCTCTACTCGGTCTTCACCGAGGGATACGTAGCCAGCTCGGGACCGGACCTGCAGCGTCTCGACCTCGCCGAGGAGGCGATCCGGCTGGTCCGGATCCTGCGCCGACTGCTGCCCGGCGAGCGGGAGGTGACCGGGCTGCTCGCCCTGATGCTGCTGACCCATGCGCGACGCGACGCCCGGACCGGCCCGGACGGCAAGATCGTTCTGCTCGCGGACCAGGATCGCGCACGGTGGGACCACGCCCTGATCGCCGAGGGCACCGCCCTCATGCCCGTGGCGCTGACCGGCGGCCCGCCGGGCCCGTACGGAGTGCAGGCCGCGATCGCGGCGCTGCACGACGAGGCCCCCGGCGTCGCATCCACCGACTGGCCGCAGATCGTCGCGCTCTACGACGTCCTGTCCGCCCTGGCACCGTCGCCGGTCGTCGCGGTGAACCGCGCCGCGGCGGTGGCGATGCGCGACGGTCCCGAGGCCGGCCTGGCGCTGCTCGATGCACTCGCGGACGAGCCCCGACTGCGCGGCTACCACCCGTATTCCACGGCGCGCGGCGAACTGCTGCACCGGCTCGGCCGCGACGACGAGGCCGCCGTCGCCTACCGGCGGGCGCTCGAGCAGGCCGGAACCGAACCCGAACGGGAGCACCTGCGCCGGCGGCTGGACGAGACGGGCCGGGCGTGACCGGGACGAACCCGCGTCCATTCGGGCGCCGACACCGCCCGCACCGACACCGCCGGTGCAGTGACCCGGGCCCGCTGCCGGCCGAACACCCAAGCCCGAGCATCGAATCGGCGCTGGTGCCGGCGGTCGGACCCCGATCGCTTCGGGGGTCGGGGAGGACGGTCAGTGTGGGGCGGCGGTCGACCCACCGGATCGATTGCCGAACGGATGGCGCCAATCGGGTGAGCTGGACGGCGAGCCCCCGGACGGCGAGCCCCCGGGCGGCGGCGGGGCGGCGCTGCCGGGCTGCGGTGCGGAGGACCGGTCGTACTCGTGCCTCGCGGCGGTGGTCTCGAGGCGGGATTCTTTCAGTTCGCGGCGAGCGAGCCGACCTCGGCGCGAGGTCCGCTGCGCACCGGCGAGCAGGAGACTCAGCCCGACCGCTCCGACCGCACCGACGACGATGCCGTAGAGGAACAGTGCCCCGGTCGAACCGGTGACGTGGTATCCGAATACGACGAAGCTGTCGTCGGTCAGTGCATGGGCGGCGCCGGTGTTGCCCAACACCCCGGCCACACCGATGATCACGGCGGCGAGCAGAACGACGAGTCCGAAGATGATGAGCATGACGGCCTCCGTGGCCCGGGGAGTATGTATCTCTCCAGTCAACGCCGGGTTCTCACCGTTGTCGACCCGGCTGTCGTGGAAGTCGTTGCTCCTGCCGCTAGCCGTCGAAGCCGCTGCGGGCGGCCCAGCCCGACGCGGCGAACGACCGTCGCAGGGCGGCGCGCAGGCCCGCTTCACTCGCAAGTGCTTTCATCGCGGACCGGTACTCGTGCGGGCGCCGGCCGACGAGCGCCGCGAACCCGGCACAGTGGCGCAGGAGCGCGGCGAACAGCGCCTCCTGGGACTGCAGCGGCAGCGGCGGCGCCCCCGGCGGCGCGAGGGCGCCCCACTTCGAGACGTACACTCCGAAGGACGCCGGCCGCTGCCCGCCGTCGATCTCCAGCGGGCACTCGTCGGCGGTCACGGTACGTCGCGTGTAGTTCGGCTCCGTCGCGTCGAGGCACGCGAGCTGGTCTCGATCGAGCAGCGACGCGAACACCGCGGTGCGGGTCCCCGGCCGCCGGAACGCGGTCGCCGCGACGTAGCCGGACACGCTGACGTGGGCGCTGTGCCCGACGGCCATGCCCACGACCGTCGCGCGCAGGAACGGCACGGTGGTATCGACGTTTCCGGCCGTGAACTTGCGCCGCACGACCGCCGGACACGCGTTGGAGCCCACCGCGACGACGAGGTGCCGGTCGCCGACGCCGGCGACGCCGGCCCGGCGCAAAGCCTCGTCGAGCGTCGAGTCCTCGCGCCCGTCCAGCCGTGCCGCGCCGAGGCCGGCGCCCGGGCAGGGGTGTGCCCGGTGATAGCCGTCCTCCCGGAGCAGGCCACTGCCCGGCGCGGCCGTCCCGGGATAGAGCCAGGGGGCGGCCGCGAAATCACCACAGTCCGTTCCGGCGGCAGAAGCCACCTTCCCAGTATGGCGCCGCGAACGCGCGGTACCCTCCGGCCGTGCAGATCGAACCGCGTCCCATCGACGACGCCGAGGTGCAGTCCCTGATCGGCGAGGTGCAGCTCGAGTACGTCCGTCGCTACGGCGGACCGGACCACACGTCGCTGCATCCGGAGGAGTTCACCCCGCCGCACGGCGTCTTCCTGCTCGCCCGCGGCGGCGGCTCGCCGGCGGGGATCGGTGGCTGGCGGGCCCGCGACTCGGCGCATCCGGGGCTGCGCGACGGCGACGCCGAGATCAAGCGCATGTACGTGCGGGAAGGCGCCCGCCGCCGGGGCGTGGCCCGACGGATCCTGGCCGAACTCGAACGCACCGCCGTCGAGGCGGGCCGGCGACGGATGGTGCTCGAAACCGGCACCGAGCAGCCCGAGGCTCTCGCCATGTACGCCGCGGCCGGATACGAGCCGCTGCCCGAACGGTTCGGCAAGTACGCGTACTCCGCATCGTCGCTGTACTTCTTCAAGGACCTCGCGCTGCCCGGCGACGACGCGCCCCGCGTCCGTCCCGCGCACGCGGCGGACCTGCCGATTCTGCAGGACATCGAGCGCGCGGCCGGCCGCGCGTTCGCGGACCTCGGAATGGACGCCGTCGCCGACGACCCGCCGCCCACGCTCGAGGAGCTGCACGAGTATGTGACCGGCGGGCGCGCCTGGGCGTGCCTCGACGGCCACGACCGCCCGGTGGCCTACCTGCTCGCCGATGTCGTCGACGGCAACGCCCACATCGAGCAGGTGTCGGTGCATCCGGACCACGCGCGCCGCGGGCTCGGCCGGGCCCTGATCGACCATCTCGCCGGCTGGGCGCGTGTCCGCGAACTGCCCGCGCTGACGCTGACCACCTTCGCCGACGTCCCGTGGAACGGGCCGTACTACCGGCGGCTCGGCTTCCGGTACCTGCGCGACGACGAACTCGGCCCGGGGCTGCGACAGATCCGGCGCGACGAGGCCGCCGGGGGCCTCGACCGGTGGCCCCGCGCGGCCATGCGACGCGAACTCTGAAGTCCTGCGCGGTGTCTCACGTGCGGCGCGGTACCGCGGCGGCCCAGAATCGCCGCACCAGGTCCGTCGTCTCGGCCGGCACCTCGAGCGGGACGAGGTACGCGGCGCCGTCGACGACGGCGCAGGACCCGTCGGGTAGCAGCAGGCTCGCCGCGCGTGCCTGCTCGGGCGTCCAGCCCTTGTGATCGCTGCCGGTGACGAACAGGGTCGGGACCGACAACCGTTCGAGCCGATCGGTGAGGTCGGGCCGGTGCAGCGAGATGGAGACGACGGCGTTGCGCAGCGCGGCCCGGTCCGCGTGGACGAGACAGTCCTCGACGAGTGCGACCGCCTCCGGGTCGCGCTCCCTCGTTGCGGCGGAGAGCAATACGTCCGTCACGCCGGACCGGATGAACCCGGCGGCGCCGAGCGCCCGGTAGGCGGCGAGGAGGAACAGCGTGCGTGCGCGCTCCGCCCGGTTCAGCGCCTGGACGGGCGTCCCCAGCGTCACCAGTGTCCGGCATCTCGACGCCCCGTCGGTCGCGAAGACGATGCCGACGTGGCCACCCCAGGCGTTGCCGACCCAGTCGACGGGTTCGTCGATGCCCAGGGCGTCGAGCACGGTGACGGCCGCCGCGGCGCATTCCCCGGTGGTGTAGCGCCGGCCGGGGTCACCGCTCGCCCCGTGCCCGGGCCCGGTGACCACGACGAGGCGCCGGTCGACCCCCAGCGCGTCTTCGACTCTGCCCCAGGATCTTTCGTCGACGAACAGGCTGTGCCAGAGCACCGCGGGCCGGCCCTCCCCGTGCACGCGGACGGCGAGCGAACCCACCTCGGTCGAGATCTTCTGCATCCGTGTCATGACCGCCACCACCTTCGGTGCGACTCGGGTTGACACTGTCAATTGCTATGGTCCCGCGGGAGGTTGACACTGTCAACAGGCGGAGCCGCGCACCGCCGGGAGGGGCTGGTGGACGGATGACCGACACGCTCGACGAACGCCTGCTCCGGGCCGCGCTCGAACTGCTGAGGGAGCAGCCGGCCGAACGCCTCAGCCTCCGCCGAGTGGCGCAGCAATTGGACGTGAGCCACCAGGCGCCCTACGTGCACTTCGGGAACAAGCGCCGGTTCCTCGCGGCCGTGGCGGGCACCGGGCTGCAGGGCGCCGCGGCGGAGGCGGCCGCCGCCGTCGAGGCAGCCGGATCCGATCCACGGTGCCGACTGCACGCGCTCACCGACGCCTACGTGCGGTTCGTCCGGGAGCGCCCGCACGTCCACGACCTGGCCTACGGGCCCACGGTCGACAAGGCCGATCACCCGCGCCTGCAACAGGCGGCCGCGGACTACTGGCGCCTGCTGCGCGGCACCGTGGCGGCCTGCCAGCCCGAGGGTGTCGAGGAGGCCGAGGTGCTGCGGCGGTGCGCCGCCACGTGGGGCACCGTCTACGGCATCGCCCGGCTGACCACACTGCACCAGATCCCCGCATCGGTCCCCGGCGACCGCGACGGCCTGTTGCACGAGGCCGTCGACGTGCTCCACCGGGGCTGGCAGGCCGGCGACTCGGCCGGGACTCCGGGACAGGACCCGTCTTCCCCGTCGCCGCCGGGTCGGCGGTGACCGCGCCGGCCCGACACCGCCGATAGCAGACTTGTTCTATTTCAAATAGAACAATATGCTTTGTCCCGTGCTCATCAGACTGGATCCGAACTCGCCGGACCCGTTGTTCGTGCAGCTGGCCGCGGCCGTGCGCGGCGCGGTGGCCCGGGGCGAGGTTCGGGCGGGCGAGCGCCTCCCCGGCGCGCGCGACCTCGCCGCATCGCTCGGCCTCAACGTCCACACCGTGTTGCGGGGGTACCAGCAACTGCGCGACGAAGGCCTAGTGGAGCTGCGCCGCGGACGCGGTGCGGTCGTCACCGACCGCGCCGAAACCGGTTATGCTGCTTTGCATTCCGCCGTCGCTCAGGCCATCGCGCACGCCAAGCGCGTCGGCCTGAGCGCCGACGACCTCGTCGACCTGATCAGAACGGAGTTCACATGACAGACGATCCCGGCACCGACCGGCGCCCCACCGGCCGCATCCTCCTCGGCTCCACGGCCGCCCCCCTGGCCGTCGCCGCTGCGGGCGCACTCGTGCTCCGGAGCTGGCATGCGCAGTTACCGGATCCGATCGCAACACATTGGAACCTCGACGGCACCGCCGACGGATTCGCCGGCCTCCCTGCGACGATCGCACTGTTGCTGGGGTTCGGCGTCCTGTTCGCCGCCCTCGGTTTCGGTCTCGCCCGGGCCGCCGACACCGACCCCGCCCTCACCCGCGCGGTCGCCGCGACCGTCACGGGGACGGTCGCTTTCGTGACCGCCCTGATCGTGCTGGTCACCGGCTCTCAGCGGGGACTCGCGGACGCCGCCGCAGCCTCGCCGCCGGGGACGTCTCTCCTCGCAGCACTCGGCATCGGCGTCGCCCTCGGGGCCGTCGCCGCCGCGGCGGTGCCCCGGTGGTCGCGCGGACCTGCCACTCCCCCGGCCGCCGACGCACCGCGAATTCCCGTCGGCGCAGACGAACTCGTCGCGTGGACCCGATCGGTGGCCACCGGCAACGTCACGACGATCGTGCTCGTCGCGGCGATCGGTATCGTTGCCGCCCTCGGCGTGCTCACACGCCTGTGGATCCTGCTGGGCCTGGCCGTGCTGCTCGCCGTGCTGGTCGCGCTGACCTGCTCGATCCGCGTCACCGTCGACGTCCGCGGGGTCACCGTCGCGGGCCTGTTCGGGTGGCCGCACCTGCACACCCCGCTCAACGCCATCGCCTCCGCCTCCGTCACCGACGTGGCACCGCTGAAGCACTTCGGTGGCTACGGATACCGCATGGCGGTACTGGGCCCGCTGCGCGGTGCCCGAGGGTTCGTCCTGCGCGGCGGCCCCGCGCTGGTGCTGCACCGGCACGACGGCGCGCGCACCCTGGTCGTGGTCGACGATGCCGCGACCGCCGCCGGACTCGTCAACACCCTCGTCGAGACAGGACCGATGCACTCCCACTAGATTCCGTGGAACGTGCCCCTGCGGGCGGCGCAGAACGAGGTTTTCGAGAGGCTCGCTGCCAGAGGATTCGCATCGTCTTGGCACAATCCCCAGGACAGCGCTGTGGTCCGTCTCGTGATCCGCAAGTGGTGACAGCTGCCGGCAGCCCGGGGCGGCGGGCCCGCGATTGTTCCCGATGGTGGTTGCTTTCGCTACGTGCAAGCGGGGACTTCGGGGGTCGCCGATCGGCACATTGGTGCAGGAGTTCTACCGCGATCATGCCGACGTGCCCTGGCCGCACCTGGGGGCGCGGCTCGCTGCCGCGAACACCCGCATCGTCGCCCTGGTCCGCGAGCTCGACAACGACGAACTGTACGGGGCGCCCTGGTGCCGCACGTACACCGCGGGGGGATGATCCAACTCAACACCTCGTCGCCCTACACCACTGCGCGCCGCCGCCTCCGCTCCTGGCTGCGCGACAACGGTCTGTGAACCGTCGCACCATCGACCGTGCGCACCGCTCGCGGTGACGACGCTGTGGTGGTCCGCTGCTGGACCGTATTTCTCACCTTGCCTGCCTCGCCGAGATCAAGCCAACCGACACCCAACACATCGACAACTGACCGGCGCAATTTCCGGCGCGGGACGCTGGTTCGCACCACCGACCCTCACCGCTGGAGGATTTCGGAGAGTCGCCTGATGCCTTCGGCGATCTGGGCTTCGGTTGCGGCCCCGTAGGAGAAGCGCAGGAACGGTGCGGGCGGTTCGTCCACGAAGAAGTGACTCCCGTCTCCGATGAGCACCCCGGCCGCGTACGCGGCGGTGCAGATCTCGCGGGTATCTGCGTCCTGGGGCAGCCTGGCCCAGAGGTGAATGCCACCGTGCGGGACGCACGGGATGCGGATGCCGGGCGTCGTGGCGTGGATCGCGGAGGCAAGTGCGTCGCGTCGCGTCGCGAGCTCTGCGCGCAGGCGTTTCAGGTGCCGGGGCCACACATTCGAGGTGAGGAGACCGCAGGCGATTTCCTGCACCAGCGGCGCGACGCAGAGGTCGTCGGCGGTGCGAGAGGCCCGGAGCCGTTCGCCTGCCGGGCCGCGCGCGATGACCGCGCCGAGCCTGAGACCTGGGGAGGCAGGCTTCGAAAGGGTGAGGATCGATACGACGTGTCCGTGGGGGTCTTCGGTGAAGAGGGGGGCTGGGGCCTGTCCGTCGATGCCGAGGTGTCTGGCCCAGTCGTCCTCGATGATGAACGCGCCGTGCCGGGCGGCGAGTTCGAGCACCTGCTTCCGGCGCTCTGCACTGAGGACCGCGCCGGTGGGGTTCGCGTAGCTCGGCTGGAGGTAGACCACTCGCGCTCGCGTGCGTTCGAGTTCGTCGGCGAGACGGTCGACCAGGATCCCGTCGGCGTCGGCGGGTACCGACGAGAGGTTGAGGCCCGCGCTCTGCGCAGCGAGGATCGCGCCCGGATAGCTCGGACTCTCGGTGATGACCGCCGACCCCGGCTCGGCGAGTGTGCGCATCGTGAAGACGAGGCCCTGCTGCCCGCCGGAGACCACAAGCACGTCGTTCGGGTCGGCGCGGTATTCGGAGGCGAGGATCCGCCGCAGTTCCGGCGATCCCGCCGGCGGCGTCATCATCCAGGCACGACCGCTCTTCGCCGCACGCGAGCCGATGCGATGCAGTTCCTCGTTCGGCAGTAGTTCGGGGGCGAGGTATCCCCAGGAGAGCGGGATGTGGTCGGGAGTACCGTAGCCGCCCAGGCGAGCGGCCCGGTCGGCGTCCACTCTGGCGCGGCCGAGCGCCTGAGACTGCCAGGAAAAGTCCGGTTCCGGTAGTCGTTCGCGGCCCGCCACGAACGTTCCCCGTCCGGGCTCAGCCCGGACCAGCCCGAATGCGCTCAGTTCCGAGAGAGCTGCCGAGACGGTGGCTGCACTCGCCTGGAACTCTCCCGAGAGTTCTCGCACACCTGGCAGTTTCTCCCCAATACGCATCGTCGCGATCCGCTGGCGGAGGCGTGCCGCAATTTCCGAGGCTCTGTTATCATTCGACATGAAACTAGTGAATAACGTTACTCAAGTTTCTGCAAGATTGTTACGCCATCGAGTGGGCGTGATGTCAGCAGTCTCGGTGGCGCACCGATGAGCCGGGGTTCCTCTGTGCTGCGGGATGTCTCAGTCTCCGCGGTCGTCGCGGGCTTCCTCTCGGCGCTCATCAACTTCGCAGGCCCGTTCCTGATCGTGCTCGAAGCCACCCGTGCCGCGGGTCTGAACGAGGCGCAGACCGCGTCGTGGGTCTGGGCGGTGGCGATCGGCAACGGCGTGTGCAGCATCGCGCTGAGCCTCTTCACCCGTATCCCGGTGATCGTCGCTTGGTCGACGCCCGGAGCGGCGCTGCTGATCGCCTCGCTCGGCGGCTTCTCGTTCGCCGAGGCCGTCGGCGCGTTCCTCGCCGCCTCGGTCGCCGCCGCAGTGGTCGGGTACACCGGCTGGTTCGGCCGGCTACTCGCCAGGGTGCCCGGCCCGGTGCTACAGGCTCTGCTCGCCGGGATCCTGCTGCCCTTCGTCGTGACCGCAGCGGGCGCCTTCACGAGCGCGCCGCTGATCGCGGGGAGCATCGTCGTCGCCTTTTTTCTCGGCAAGCGCTTCTTCGACCGATACGCAGTGCTCGCCGGACTCGTCGCCGGGCTCGCGGCGACCGGGGCGACCGGATCCTTGCGCGAAGTCGCGCCGTCGCTCGCGCTCGGCGGCCCTGTGTTCACGATGCCGGCGTTCACCCCGGCCGCACTCGTGAGCATCGCGCTGCCGCTGTTCATTGTCACGATGGCCTCGCAGAACGCACCCGGGCTCGCCCTGCTCCACTCGCAGGGGTACGAGCCGGACGACCGCCTGCTCGTCGGTGCCATCTCGACGGTCTCGGCGATCCTCGCGCCCTTCGGCTGCCACGGCATCAACCTCGGCGCGATCACGGCGGCGATCGCGCTCGGCCCCGAGTCGCACCCGGATCGCGCAAAGCGCTACATCGCGGGCCTCTCGGGCGGCCTCACCTACCTGCTCGTCGGCTCGTTCGGGGGCGTGCTCGTGGCCGGGTTCCAGGCGATCCCGAGCGAAACGGTTTCGGTACTTGCTGCCGTCGCCCTGCTGGGCTCTGCCCTCACCGCACTGAAGGGTGCGATGGGCGGCGATACCCACACCGGGATCGCGGCCCTGACCACGCTCGCGGTCACCATGTCGGGCGTCGTGTTCTTCAGCGTCGGTGCCGCGTTCTGGGGCCTCGTCGCGGGCAGCGCCGTGTACCTCCTCCTGGCCCCACGCCAGCTGGGAACCCGAGCAGGCAAGGCAAGAAAGGAGAACGCAGTGATGACGTGACCGAAGCCTGGGCGCGGCGCATCCCGCATCGAATATTCAATCCTCGCGGGCAGAGAACGCTCAGACAGTAGCTGGCAGTACCGCTCTGCCGAGACCTTCAACCACCGATAGGAGCCACCCATGGCAACGACCACAATTCCGACGATCCGGCCGCTCGCCCCTGCCGACGAGTGTCGCTGGCGTGTCCTCTTCCGCGAGTACCGCGAGTTCTACAAGCTGCCCGAATCCGAGGACATCGTCTCCCGCGCATGGGGATGGTTCATGGATCCCCGACACGAATGCAAGGCTCTCGTTGCGGAAGCGGACGGCGAGATCCTCGGGTTCGCACACCATCGCCGGTTCTCCTCGCCCTACACCGGCACCACCGGCCTCTTCCTCGACGACCTGTTCACCGACCCCGCAGCCCGAGGCCGGGGCGTCGGACGTGCACTGATCGGCCGTCTCACCGAGATGGCCACCGCCGAGGGTCGCGCCGTGGTGCAGTGGGTGACCGCCGAAGACAACCACCAAGCCCAGGCGCTCTACAACACCCTCGCCACGCGAACGAGCTGGGTTACCTACGAGGCCGAACCGTCTGCGAAGTGAGCACTGCACCATGAACCCGCTGTCGCCGGAGACCCTCTGAGTGGTAGCACAGGGCGGCGGAAATGCGAGTTGATCCATTGGCCTGCCCTCGACGGTATTGGGGCCGCCCAGAGCCGGCCCTAATACCGTCTAACCATGTCCTCCCTGCGGATCCTCGACCGGTATGTCGTCGACGATGATCGGTGCGTTGGCTCGTCTCCGTACCAGCCTCGAAAGCCGGTGCAGCAGCACCGCATCAGGCAAGCTGACGGAGTGACGGATCATCACATGCAGTGGCGTCCACCAACTCACCTGCCGGTGTTGGTGACCGAGTTGCCGGGTGAACGGCGCGTACCGACCCGACCCGACCCGACCCGCTGAACCTTGCACAGCGCCTGCGGGCCGGCCGGGAAAACCCCGACGAGCGAACCGGGTTCGACGACGACCGGTCCGGCCGCGGTGCGGCGCTCCCCGTCGCCCGCCGCGCGCCTGCGGGTCACCAAGCCAGCCCGAGATCGACGGCGGCCAGGCCGGCCCGCGTGCGGTTGTCCACACCGAGCTTGGCGTAGACGCGCTCGACGTGGTTGCGGGCCGTCTTCTCCGCGATGCACAGCTCGTCGGCGATCTGCCGGTTGGACCGGCCCCGGGCGACGAGCCGCAGCACCTCCACCTCGCGGGCGGTCAGCCCGGCCGGCCAGGGCGCGCGCCGCACCTGCCGGTGCCCGGCCGCCGTCAGCACCGCCTCGACCGCCTCGGCGTCGAGGCGCCCGCGGCGTGCCTCCTGCCGCAGGCGGTCCGCCGCGTGTTCGGGGGTGAGCGCACCGCGATGCGGCCGGGGTTCCCCGAAGCGCTGGTACGTCTCCGCCGCGGCGAGGAGGCGATCGGCGACACTCAGGTCGCGGCCGCGCACGCCGCTGGGATATCCGGAGCCGTCGAGGCGTTCGCGGTGCGTCGTCGCGACGGCGACGACGTCCTCCATGCCGGTGACGCGGCTGAGGATCCGCCCGGTCAGGTACGGGTACAGCCGGACCCGCTCCCATTCGGCGCCGGTGAGCGGACCGGGCTTCTCCCAGATCCGGTTGGACACCCCCATCCGGCCGAGGCCGTGCACGAGCCCGGCCCGGTAGAGCACCTCGACGTCCGTCGCCGGCAGGCCGCGCAGGCGGCCCGCGGCCGCGGTCAGGTCGGCCACCGCCCGTGAATGCCCGAGCAGGCAGGGAACTTTCAGGTCGACGAAATCCGCCATCGCCCGCAGCAGCGCGTCGAGTTCGTCGCCGGCGAGGACGCGCGCGCGGTCGGGCGCCCGATCCAGCGCCGCCGCCCACGCGTCCTGCTCGAGCAGACCGTCGGTGAGCTCGCCCGCGGCCTCCTGGAACACCCGCGCCACCCGCGGACAGAACTGGGTCCCGCTGCGCGCCCGCGCGACCTCGACGGCCCGCCCCGGACCGCCGGCCCGCAGATGGACCTCGGAGACCTCCGCGAGGTGCACGATGTGCATCTCGAGCGGGATGTCGTCGCCGCGCACACCCGCGGGCAGCCCGGCGCCGTCCCACCGTTCGAACGCGTAGGCCAGGGCCGCGCCGACCTGCCGGTCGAGCCCCACCCGGTCGGACAGCGTCCCCGCCGAGGCGCAGTGCGAACCGATCAGCTCGGCCATGCGACGGCGGGCGGTCAGCAGGAACGCGACGACCTCGACCCCGCGACGCGCGCCGTCGAGCCCGCGCCCGACGTGGCTGGTCAGCATCCGCAGGAACGGCAGCCCCGCCATGTCGACCCGGTAGGTGTCGGCGCGGAGTGCGATGTCGTCGCCGAACAGCTGCGCCAACTCGTGCGAGTCCGCGTGACATCCGATCCAGGCGACGAGGTTCGCATAGTAGATGACGGCCTGCTGCTGGGCGTCCAGGCCCATGCGCTCGGCGATCCGTCCGGCCAGCACGGCGGACCGCAGCATGTGCTCCATCGGCTGCCCCAGGCCCAGATCGATCGCCAGGGACAGCGCGGCGAGCAGCTCGGCGCGCCGCGGCCCGTCCCGCGGGCCCGGAGACGACTCGCTCCTGCGCTGCACGGCCCCATTGTCCTCCGCTGCCGGGGCCGGGGCGCCCGGCCGGACGGATGCCGAAGATGAGGCATCGGCCCCATGCTTCCGGTCACGACGCGGCGCACGATCGGGAGGACCGTATTCGTACGCCGAGGGAGGACGACATGAAGACCACACCGCAGACAGCCGCCGAGGAGCCCCGCGCCCTGCCCCGGGTCGCCGGCGAGCGGTTCACCGGGTACGCGGTGATCGGGGCGCCGTTCGCCAGCGGGCACTGTCTGGCGCTGCGCCGGTTCACCGCCGGGTCGGTGGGCCCCGCCTTCACCGCGGTCTGGCACCGCGACCCGCAGGGCCACTGGACCGTCTACAGCGATGCCGCGCCGGAGCACGGATGCGCCCGCTACCTCGGCGCCGCCCTGACCCGGACGGTGCGCACCGACGTCGCCGCCGAGTGGGCCGGCCCGTCCCGGTTGCACATCACGGCGGGCGACGACGTCGTCTGGGACGTACGGGTGTCCTCGTCGCCGGCCACCACCCTGGCGACCCTGGCCGGCCGGCTGCTGCCGGGCGGGGCGCGGCACAACCCCGCGGTCCTGGCCGCCGTGGCGCGCGTCGCCGGCCCGGTCCTGGGCGCCGGCCGGATCCGGCTCACCGGCGACGTGCCGAACGGACAGTGGTTCCGCGCCGCACCGCGCCGGTTGTGGTCCGCCCGCACCCTCGCCGCGGTGGTGGGCGGCGTCGACCTCGGCCCCGACGGGCCGCTGCCCGAACAGGAGCGGCTCGGCGATTTCCGGATTCCCCAGCGCGCCCTGTTCGCGACCGTCGATGCCTGGTTCGAGCCGTTCGATCCGCGGCGGCACGCGCCGGCGTCCCCGGGCGGTGCGCTCACCTGCTGACCCGCGCCGGCACTTGCGCGTGCGATGATCTTGTGGACCATCGAGGGGGTGCCATTGTCTGAAAGCATCGTGCCGGTGACGGGTAGACGAACCACGCGGGGGGCGTCCGAGGACCCCGTGTACGTTCCGCTGCGCAGCATCTCCGAGGCGGCGGCGACGCTGCAGGAGTCGGTGTCGCGGCAGAACGCCACGGACTACTACGAGGTCCGGGCGGCGATGGATGCGGAGTACTACTGGCGCGCCGTGGTGCAGACCTTTCAGATCGCCGACGAGTCGTTCCTGCACGCCTCGCGCGGCACCCAGGACGGTGCCGACATCTCGGCCCACGTCATGGCCCGCGCCGCGGACTGGGTGGCGAAGACGGAACTGGCCGTGGAGGGCTCCCGGATGTACGGGGCGCTGGTCGCCTTCACCCAGGGTGTGGGCGACGGGTACGCGGCGGTGGAGTCGTGGGCCGACGCCACCAAGCGCGCGAGCCGATAGGCCGCTGCGCGGCCGGTGCGTCCTTTGGGTTGCTCCTGCCGCCCAAAGGACGCACCGGGCTACAGCCCCACCGCCGCCCGCTCCCCCTCGACGATCGCGGCGTGTGCCCGTCGCGGCGTGACCGCGTCGCCGATCCGCACGACGTGGAAGGCACTGTCGCGCAGCGCTACCCAAAGCTCGTCCACGGGGTCCTGATGGGTGGCCACGACCACCGCGTCCACCGTGCGGGTGTGCGCGACGGCGGTCGGGTGGTGCCACAGCGCGACGTCGAGCCTGCCGCCGGTCTCGGTGACGGCGGTGACGAGCGTGTCGGTGAGCTGCGCGATGCCCTCGGCGTGTGCCCGGCGGGTCCAGCCCTCCATGTCGAGGGTCAGGCCGAGGTCCTGTCCGACGATCATCCCGGCCGTGCAGACCGTGACCGCGGCGCCGCGGCCGGCGAGCAGTGCGGCCACCGACGTCGCCTGGTGGAAGCCGACGTCGTCGACGACGAGGACGTCGCCCTGCGGGGACACGCGGCCGTCGAGCACGTCGCGGACGTCGACGACGAGCGCGGTGTCGCCGGCCCAGTCCGGGCGCCGCGGGCGCGCCCCGGTGGCGACGACGACCGCGTCCGGTCGGTGCTCCTGCACGAAGGCGGCGTCGACGTGCACGCCGATACGCATCTCGACGCCCGCGCGGCGGCATTCGACCTCGAGGCTGTCCACCATGCCGGCGAGTTCGCCGCGGCCCGGAGCGGTGGCGGCCGTGCGGATCTGACCACCCAGGGCGGGTGTGCGCTCGCACAGGGTGACCCGGTGCCCGCGCTGCGCGGCGGTCGCGGCGGCGCGCAGGCCGGCCGGGCCGCCGCCGACGACCAGCACGCGCCGGCCGGGGACCGCCGGATCGGGTAGCAGCTGCGCCTCGCGGCCGGCGCGGGGGTTCTCCACGCAACCGATCCACCGGCCGAGCCCTACCCGGCCGATGCACTCCTGGTTGCAGGCCAGGCACGGACGCACGGCCTCGTCGTCGCCGGCGAGGGCCTTGGCGGCGAAGTCGGGGTCGGCGATCTGCCCACGAACAACGCCGACGAGGTCGCAGCGCCCCTCGGCGAGGGCCGCCTCGGCCTGGGCGGGGGTGGTGAAGCGTCCGACGCCGACGACCGGCAGCCGCACCCGCCGCCGGATCGCGTCGGGCACGAACAACGCGTAGCCGTGGGGCGTGGCCATGGACGCCTCGATCAGGTGCAGCGTCTCGGTGGCCACGCCGATCGAGGTGTTCAGGTAGTCGACGTGCCCGCTGTCTTCGATCATGGCGGCGACGGCGACGGCGTCGTCGAGGGTGATCCCGCCGTCGGTGCCGTCGTGCCCGCTGAGGCGGACCCCCACGACCAGGTCGGACCCGACCGCCGCGCGCAGCGCCGCGACGACCTCGAGCAGGAACCGCGCCCGGTTCTGGAGCGGTCCGCCGTACCGGTCGGTGCGCAGGTTGGTGCCCGGGGACAGGAACTGCCGCACGATCGACGCCTGCGAGCACTGCAGTTCGACCCCGTCGAATCCGCCGGCACGGCAGTGCTCGGCGACGCGGGCGTACCCGCCGACGAGGTCGCGGATCTCGTGCTCCTCGAGCGCCTTGGGCACCTCCCGGAACAGCGGGTCGGGCACGGCGCTGGGCGCCCACAGCGGCAGGCCGGTGTACATGCCGCAGCCCTGGGCGCCGTTGTGGTTGAGCTGGGCGAAGATTCGCCCACCGCGGGCGTGCACGGCGTCGGTGATCCGCCGGTACCCGGGCACCACCGCGGGGTCGTACCCGCGGATCAGCTTCTCGTAGGGCCGGTCCGTCGGGTGCACGGTGTGCTCCTCCGAGACGATCAGCCCGGCTCCACCGCCGGCCCGCGCCGCGTAGTACGCGGCGTGCTGCGCGGTGGGCAGCCCGTCCTCGGCGAAGTTGGTCAGGTGCGCGGAGAACACCACCCGGTTGCGCAGCGTGACCGGGCCGAGCCGCAGCGGGGCGGCCAGCCGTGGGTGCGGTCCGGCGGAGCAGGTTTCGCTCACACCTTCGAGTTCCCCTGGTCGAGGGCCATCTGGCTGCCGGTGACGGTCCGGGCGCGGTCGCTCGCGAGATACAGCACGGCCTCGGTGATGTCGTCGACGTCGGCGATCGGCTTCTCGGTGAGGATCGGGGCGAAGCTCGGCAGCCAGTGCGGGTACTTCTCGAACAGCGTCAGCGCGCCCTGGTCGGTGCCCATCGGGGTGTTCACGCCGTACGGGTGGATGGAGTTGACCCGGATGCGGTATTCGCCGAGTTCCTTGGCGGCGCTCTGGGTCAGGCCGACGAGGCCGAACTTCGCGGCGGCGTAGTTGGCCTGGCCGGGCATGGCCTTCAGCCCGGCGACGGAACTCACGACGATGATCGACCCTCCGTTGCCGGCCTCGATCATGGCGGGCGCGGCGGCCTTGAGGGTCTTGAAGACGCCGGTGAGGTTGATGTCGATCAGTTCCTCGAACTGCTCGTCGGGCATCTCCCAGAAGCGGTTCCAGTTGCAGATGCCCGCGTTGGCGACGACGACGTCGAGGCGGCCGAACTGGGCGACGCCGTCGTCGACGACGGACTTCAGGGCGGCGCTGTCGCGCACGTCGGCGATGCGCGCGTGGATCTTCGCCCCCTCGGCCTCGACGAGCTGGACGGTCTCGTGGAAGTCGGCTTCGGTGACCGGTGCGTAGGAGTTGTACTCCGAGACGGGACCGGCGATGTCGACGCCGATGATCGACGCGCCCTCCCGCGCGAACCGGATCGCGTGGTTGCGCCCCTGACCGCGCGCAATGCCGGTGATGAACACGACCTTGCCGTCGAACTCGCCCATTCGTCGATCCTTCCGATCCGTAGCAGTCTGCAACAGGTTACAGTTCGGATCCGAGCGTGTGACCCTCCCGCACCGCCTGGTGGACACTTCGCGGCGCCAGGCAGTCGCCGATCCGCGTCAGCCCGGTCCGGTACAGGGTGTCCTCCGGCAGCCCCGGGGCGCAGTCGACGAGCAGCGCGCCGGCGACGTCGGTGCGCCGTCCGGTCAGCCGGTGCTCGAGTTCGACCGCGTCGGCGCCGACCCGTCGCACCGTGACCCCGAGGTGCCGGGCGACCCCGGCCCGCTGCAGCCGGGTGTTCGCCGCGACCAGGTCGCCCGTCGGCGCGAGCCGCGCCCCGGCGATCGGGTCCGTCGTGGCGTACGAGACGGTATAGCCCTGGGCGGCAAGCTGTTCCGCGATGCCCACCGCCACGGGACCGCCGACGGGATCCCACACCACGACCGGCCGCACGGCGATCGGGCCACCGGCCAGCAGGCCGGCTGCGGTGACGTAGTGGCCCTCCTCGGCCGGGTACTCGGGCGGCCGGTCCCGGCTGCCGGTGGCGAGCACGACGGCCTCGCCCGCGGCCACGGCGTCCTCGAGTTCGCCGGCGGTGACGGCACGACGGGTGTCGATCCGCACGCCGAGCGCGCGGCAGCGGGCCTCGAGCCAGTCGACGAGCGCGGAGAGCGTGTCGCGCCCCGTGCCCACCGCCGCGGTGCGCAGCATCCCGCCGACGCGTCCGGCGCGCTCGACGAGGCGGACCCGGTGACCGCGCTCGGCGAGGACCCGGGCGGCCTCGAGCCCGGCCGGTCCCCCACCGACGACGAGGACGTCCCGCGCGGCGGCGGCCGGAGGCTGCGGTGCGCGCGTCTCGTGCCCGGCCTCCGCGTTGCCGATGCAGCCGACCCGGGGATTGCGGAAGTCGCGCACCAGGCAGGCCTGGTTGCACAGCACGCACGGCCGCGGCGAGCGGCCCTCGCGCACGGCGGTGACGAGGTCCGGATCGGCGATCTGCGCGCGGGTCATCTCGACGAGGTCGCCCACCCCCTCGGCGAGGGCGCGCTGCGCGGCGGCGGGGTCGACGACGCTGCCCTGCAGGACGACGGGGACGGCGCCCGCCACCGCGTCGCGGACTGCGCGGCACAGTCCGGCGTTGAACCCGGCCGGTGTGTGCGCGTCGGGCCGGTACGCGCCGGGGGCGTAGAGGCCGCCTCGCACGACGGTGAGCAGATCCAGGTCCGGCGCGAGGTCGCGGGCGTGACCGGCGGCGTGCTCCGGAGTGATGCCGGCCCAGGGCGCCTCCTCGTCGCAGCTCAGGCGCAGCGCCAGGATCCGCCCGGGACCGAGTTCGGCGCGCACGGCCGCGACCACCCGCCGCAACAGCAACGACCGGTCGGCGCCGTAGCGGTCGGTGCGCCGGTTGGTCAGGCCCGAGAGGAACTGGCGCAGCAGCGCGGTCGGCCCGGCGTCCAGTTCGATCCCGTCGACATCGGCGGCGACCGCGACCGCGGCGGCGGCGCGGAATCCCTCGATCACCGCATCGATCTCGTCGTCGCCGAGCTCCATGGGCAGTTCCCGGACCGCGGGGTCCGCCACCCGCGACGGGGCCCACAGCGGTGCCTGGGTCCACGCGCTCGAGCCCTGCAGCCCGGCGTGGCCGAGACCGGCCAGCACCAGGGTGCCGTGCGGCCGGCAGGCGGCGACGACGGCGGCCCATCCGGGGCCGCACTCCGCGGCCAGGGGTGCCCGCTCGTAGGGCTGGTCGTGCGGGTGCACGGAGGCGACCTCGGTCACGAGCACCCCCGCGCCACCGCGCGCGCGGCGCTCGTAGTACGCCACGTGTTCGGACGAAAATCTCCGTCCGGCACCGAGATTGGTTTCGTGCGGCCCGAAGAGCACCCTGGCCGGCGCAGGGCGTCCGGCCAGGGTGATCGGTTCGGTGAGGGTGCCCATCGGCAGGTGGGACCGCTCAGATTCCGAGATCGCGCCGGAAGCCCGGCGGGACGACGATGTCGTCGGGGGTCAGCTCGTGGATCGACGTCTTGCCGAGGCCGATGAGCGCGGACCCGATGCCGCCGGCGAAGATGTCGAGGACGTTCTCCACGCCCGCCTGCCCGTTCGCGGCGAGGCCCCACAGGTAGGCGCGGCCGAGCATCACGGCCTTGGCGCCGAGGGCGAGGGCCTTGACCACATCGCTGCCGCGGCGGATGCCGCCGTCGAGCAGCACCTCGATGTCCTTGCCGACCGCGTCGGCGATCGCCGGCAGTGCCCGGATCGGGGCCGGCGTGCCGTCGAGGTTGTTGCCGCCGTGGTTGGACACCGAGATCGCGGTGACGCCCGCGTCGACGGCGCGCTTGGCGTCGTCGACCCGCATGACGCCCTTGAGCATGAACGGTGCGTCGCCCCACTGCTCCCGCAGCCACGCCACGTCCTCCCAGGTGGGCAGCGGGGTGCCCATCCACTCGCCGTAGGCGCCGAAGAACGTCGGGGCACTGCCGCCGGGCGGGGTCAGGTTCGGGGTGGTCAGGTCCGGCACCTTGCCGGTCTTCGCCCAGTCGAGCAGCCAGCTCGGCCGCAGGATGCCCTCGGGGGCGAACCGGAACATGGCCTTGAGGTCCATCTTCTCCGGGATGGCGGGGCTGCCCCAGTCGCGGCCGCTGGAGAACGACCAGTCCAGGGTCATGATCAGGCCCTTCGCGCCGGCGGCGCGGGCCCGCTCCATCCGCTGGACCAGCACGTCGCGGCTGCCCACCCAGTACATCTGGAAGAAGGTCTTGTCGTTGGCCGCGGCGACCTCCTCGATGGACTTGCTCGCGAACGAGCTCAGCCCCATCGCGGTACCGCGGGCCGCGGCGGCACGGGCGACGGCGACCTCGCCGTCCGGGTGCACCGCCTGCACTCCGGTCGGGGAGATCAGCACCGGCAGGGCGATGTCCTGACCCATCACGTGGGTGCCCATCTCCCGCTTGTCGGACAACCCCGCCACGTGCGGGGCGAAGCCGAGCTCGCCGAATGCCGTCAGGTTGTCCTCGACGGTGATGCCCTTCTCGGAGCCGGCCACGAGGGCGCCGTAGACGGACTTGGGGAGCTTCTTCTTCGCCCGTTGCTGCGCGACCGCAACGGTTTCGAACCATTCCTTGGACATGGATCTGCCTCTCCTACTTACACGAACGGGGCCGGCTAGTGCATTCCGGCGAGCGGGTTTTCGTCGCAGGCCCGCGACGGCGGGCGCACCATCAGCTGCAACGGGACGGGGGCGCGCGGGGTGCGGCGCTCACCGGTGCGCGAGTGGTCGACGCTGGACTTGGGCACGGTGCGATCGGCGCTGAGCGCGGATTCGCCGTAGCCCTGGACACATTCGGGATCCGGCCCGTCCATCGGCAGACCGGTGAAGAACTTCGCGGCCATGCAGCCGCCGCGGCACGAATCGTAGAAGGTGCACTTGCTGCAGGCCCCGCCGGTCTGCGGCGACCGGAGTTCGGTGAACAGCTCGGAGTGCTGCCAGACCTGCTGGAAACCGCCGTCCGACAGGATGTTCCCGGCGAGGAACTTGTCGTGGATGGCGAAGGGGCAGGCGTACACGTCGCCCACCGGGTCGATCAGGCACACCACCCGGCCCGCGCCGCACAGGTTCAGCCCCGGCAGCGCACCGGCGCCGTCGCTGCCACCGAAGGCGGACAGGTGGAAGAACGAATCGCCGGTCAGCACACCCTCGCCGTGTGCGACGAGCCAGTTGTAGAGCTGCCGCTGCTGCTCGTGGGTGGGGTGCAGGTCGTCCCACACGTCGACGGCACGGCCGGAGGGACGCAGGCGGGTGATGCGCAGCGTCGCGCCGTACTCGTCGGCCAGGGCCTTGAACTCGTCGAGCTGGTCGACGTTGTGCCGGGTGACGACGACGGAGATCTTCGCGTCGCGGAATCCGGCCTCGGCGAGGTTCTCGAGGGCACGCACGGCCATCGCGAACGAGCCGGGGCCGCGCACGGCGTCGTTGACCTCGGCGGTGGCGCCGTCGAGGGAGATCTGCACGTCGACGTAGTCGGAGGCCGCGAGCCGCGCGGCGACCTTCTTGTCGATCTTGACGCCATTGGTGGAGAACTTCACGCCCACCTGGTGCTCGGTGGCGTAGTCGACCAGCTCCCAGAAGTCCGAGCGCACGGTCGGCTCTCCGCCGCCGATATTGACGTAGAACACCTGCATACGCTGCAGTTCGTCGATGATCGCCTTGCACTGTTCGGTGGTCAGCTCGCGCGGATCACGCCGGCCGGACGAGGACAGACAGTGCACGCACGACAGGTTGCAGGCGTAGGTCAGCTCCCAGGTCAGGCAGATCGGGGCGTCGAGACCCTTCTCGAACTGGTCGACCAGGCGGCCGACCTTGGGCGGGCCGGAAGCTTCTCGTACTGCGGCGGATTCGAGCACAGAGGTCATGGGCTGCGTCCTCGTCGGTGGGGCGGGCGGGAGGGGGACCGGCGGGGTCTAGGCCGGCACGATCATGTGGGAGTCGGCCAGGGTGGCCAGCGCCCGCAGGTACGGACGTGCAGCCGACTCGTCGATTCCGTGCGCGGCGAGCGCGGCCCGCACGGACGGATGCTGGTGCAGGGATTCGACGATCTCGACGATCGTGGTGTTCTTCAGGAACGAGAGCTTGCGGGTCCCGAAGTGGTAGAGCAACGCCCCGAACGGCTCGGGGCGAAGCGCTACCTGCGGGTGCAGCCTCCACGTCGTATCCGGATCGAACCCTGCCGAGTCGACCTTCTGCGAGTCGAACACTGTGGTGGCGGCGTCGGCGGACACGATCAGTACACGCCGCACATGCCGTCGATGGACACCTCTTCCACGAGGGACTCCTCGACCAGGTCGGACTCGACGACGGTGTTGTCACGATCGGACATCAACTACCTCCTCGGATGGGGACTCCACGAGCGGAGCCCGGCGTCACAGACCCGTTGCGCTGTGACTCGGTTCACCACTGTAATGGCATCGAGTGCACAATGTCACCCATGGAAGGCTCACACCATGCGTAGCCGCCGGAAACCGTCCGCTCGGATAGGTCGCCGCCCCTCCACCACGAGAGAGGGGCTGAGCGCGATCGGGATCGAACTGTTCCGCGCCCGGGGATTCGACGAGACCAGCGTCGACCAGATCGCCGAAGCCGCCGGCATCGCCCGCCGCACCTTCTTCCGGTACTTCCCGTCCAAGAACGCGGTGCCGTGGGGCGACTTCGACGGCCACCTCGAACAGATGCGCGCCCACCTCGACGCACTGCCGGGCCACGTTCCCCTCGCCGAGGCGCTGACCTCGGCGCTGCTCGACTTCAACACCTTCCCCGAGTCCGAGGCGACGCTGCACCGCGACCGCATGGACCTGATCCTGCGGGTACCGGCGCTGCAGGCGTACTCGGTGGTGATGTACGAGGGCTGGCGCCGGGTGATCGCCGAGTACGTCGCGCGCCGCGTCGGCGCCTCCGCCGACGACCACTTCCCGCGCACCGTCGGCTATCTCGTGCTCGGCGTGGCGATGGCGGCGTACGAGCAGTGGCTCGCCGACGACTCGCTCGCGCTGCCGGAACTCTTGTCCGCCGGCATGCGCGCCCTCTACAGTGGCCTCGACGCGGCCGTCCCGTCCGCCGACGGTCCCGACGCGTCCCCCTCCTCGAAAAAGGCTGCGCTGCAATGACTGTGCTCGACTCACTCGCCCCCTGCCCGCCGGGCCGGTGGTCCCACGCCCACGTCACCGTCGAGAAGGTGAGCTCGGGCCCGATCGCCCTGCGCCGCGAGGGCGACCGGCTGCACGTGACCCACTCGCTCGGGCCCGACGACCTGAGTGAACGCCTCGTCGCCGGGGTCACCGCGTCGATCGCCGGCAGCGACCTCGGACAGGAGGAGTTCGAGTTGACGATGGTCGGGCTGGTGCGCTCCACCCTGCCCGACGCCCTCGACGCGTGGGTCACCTACTACCGCAACTCGCTCACCGAACTGCTGGACGGCACCGCCGGGTTCGCCCCGATCCACGACAAGGCCGCCGAACTCGTCCGCGGCCGCGTGCTGGATCTCGGCTCCTGCTTCGGATTCCTCCCCCTGCGCCTGGCGCGCGCCGGGATCGCCGTGACCGCCACCGACATCCTGCCCGGCACCATGACCCTGCTCGACGCCGTCGCGCCGCGGCTGGGCCTCGAGGTGGACACCGTCGTGTGCGACGCGGCCCATGTGCCCGTTCCCGACGACAGCGCCGACACCGTGACCGCGATCCACCTGCTCGAACACGTCGACGCCGCGACCGGTGCGGCCGTCGTCGCGGAGGCGCTGCGCATCGCCCGGGAGCGCGTGGTGATCGCCGTGCCGTTCGAGGACGAGGCCACCGCCTGCCACGGCCACGTGCGCACCTTCGACCTGCCCGCCCTGCGCACCCTCGGTGAATCCACGGGTCTCGCGTTCGAGGCGTTCGAGCACCACGGCGGCTGGCTCGTGCTCGACGCGCGCTGATCCTGAGTCGGCCTCCCACGCAGTGACCGAATGTCACATCGCAGCAGTCGGATCGACGCGATGTGACATTCGGTCGCCGCCGCGGGCGGTCACTGGACGACGAGGTCGCGGCGGCGCATGGCGCTCACCCCCGCCGTCGCGGTCGCCACGGCGACGACCAGCAGCACCAGCAGCGGCAGCGGGCGCATCTCTGCGGCCGGCAGGGCCGGGACGTGGACGAACGGCGACAGGTCCAGCACCGCCTGGGGCAGGTCCAGCAGGGCGCCGAGCTGCCCGATGATCAACCACACGGCGAAGACGCCCCATGCGACGCTCGACGCCCGGCGCGGCGCCACCCCGACGCACAGCACCGCCATCGCGCCGACCACGAGCACGGCCGGCACGAACGCCAGCGCGGCGGGCAGCAGATTGCCGAGCGGACCGGTGACGTCGCCGATCGTCATTCCGTAGGAGACGGCCAACGCGACGCCCGTGACGACCTGGAGCACAATCACTCCCACCGTCACCACGGCGATGTGCGCGAGCATCCACGGCACCCGCCCGAGGGCCGTCGACAGCACCGGCTCGACCCGGCCGGACGTCTCCTCCCCGTGCATCCGCAGCACCGCCTGCACCGCGTATCCGCTGGCGAACAACGCCATCATCAGGAAGATCATCGCGAAGTACGCGTCGGTGATCGCCTCGGCCCCGCCGCCGAGCTGCTTCATCATGTCGGCGACGGCACCCTCCTCGTCGAGGAAGTTGTCCATCTCGTTCGCGACGCTGCCGTAGGTGGCGGCGAGGACCGCAATGCCGAGCGCCCACCACATCAGCGTCGTGCGCTGCACCCGCCACGCGAAGCCCGCGGCGGTGGGCAGCCACGTCGCCGCGCGGTCCGGCCCCGGCCGCGGCTGCACCAGCCCGGCTCCGTGATCCCGTCTGCCGGTCAGCACGTACGCGGTCCACGTCGTCGCGACGGTGAACGCGGCAAACAGCAGCAGGATCCACCACGCGTCCACGTCGTACGGCCGGATCTGCTGCGCCCACCCGATCGGTGACAGCCACGACAGCCACATGCTCGTGACGCTGACCCCGCCCGGGTCGACGGTGCCCGCGCTGTCGCCGACGGCGCGAAGCAGGAACGCGACCCCCAGCGCCGCGCCGGCCAGCCCGTTCGCGGCCCGGGCACCCTCGGCGACCTGCGCGGTCACTGCCGCGACGGCCGCGAACGCGACACCGGCCGCCCCGGTGGCCGCTCCGAGCGCCAGAGACCCGGACAGCGGCAGTCCGAAACCGAGGGAGACGACCGTGAGCAGCAGCGCGAGCGCGACATTCGCCGCGGCGACAACGATCAGGGCGGCGGTGAGCAGGGCCCGCCGACCGACCACATTGGCCCCGACCAGTTCCGCGCGGCCGGTCTCCTCGTTCTGCCGGGTGTGCCGCACCACGGCCATGGTGCTCATCAGGCCCGCCGCCAGAGCGAGGAACAACAACGTCTGGGCCGCGACGACCGCTCCGAAGCTGTCGCCGGAGACCAGGCCGTTGGTGGCCAGCACCACCGGGGACACGGCGGAGCTGACGGCGATGAGGTGCAGGTCTTCCTGCGCCGGATAGAGCCCCTTCAGGCTCGACACCGAGATCGCGTAGACGATCGTGATCGCGGCCAGCCACACCGGCAGCTGCACGCGGTCGCGGCGCACCGCCAGGCGTACCAGCCGGCCGGTGCCGACGAAGGCGGCACTCATGCGCCGGCTCCCTCGCCGGCGGCCGGCCGGCCGTGCGCGAGCCGCTCGCCGGGCATGTGGATGTGCTCGCCCGGCAGTTCGTCGCCGTAGTGCCGCAGGAACAGTTCCTCGAGGGTGGGCGGGGTACTGGTGAGCGACGTGATGCCGAAGCCGAGCAGCTCGCGCAGCACCGGGTCCATGTAGGCCGTGTCCACCTCGCACCGCACCCGTAGTCCGTCCACCTGCAGGTCGTGCACCCCGGGCATCGCGTCCAGCCCGGCCACCGGGCGCACGGTGTCGGCCACCACCGAGGTGCGGGTCAGGTGCCGCAGTTCGGTCAGCGTGCCGGATTCGACCGTGCGGCCCTGCCGGATGATGGTGACCCGGTCGCACAGCGCCTCGACCTCCGCGAGGACGTGGCTCGACAGCAGCACCGAACACCCGTCGGCGACGGCCTCGCGGACGCAGTCCCGGAACACCTCGTCCTTGAGCGGGTCCAGGCCCGAGGTGGGCTCGTCGAACAGGAACAGTTCCACGTCCGAGGCGAGCGCGGCGACGATCGCGACCTTCTGCCGGTTGCCCTTCGAGTACGTGCGGGCTTTCTTGGTGGGGTCGAGCTCGAAGCGTTCGAGCAGTTCGGCACGGCGGCGTTCGTCGATGCCGCCGCGCAGGCCGGCGAGCAGATCGATCGCCTCGCCACCGGTGAGATTGGGCCACAGATTGACTTCGCCGGGCACGTAGGCGAGCCGCCGGTGCAGGTCCACCGCGTTGCGCCACGGGTCGCCGCCGAGCAGTTCGGCCCGGCCGGAATCCGCGCGCAGCAGCCCGAGCAGGACGCGGATGGTGGTGGATTTCCCGGAGCCGTTCGGGCCGAGGAACCCGTGTACCTCGCCCCGGCGGACCTCGAGGTCGAGACCGTCGAGAGCGCGGGTGGTTCCGAACGACTTGACGAGTTGTTCCACGGAGATCGCCGCCGACATGCTGCCGAGGCTACGCCCCTACCGGCGTCCGTGTGGCGACGAATCGCGGAGAGGGCGGGGTCGGGTGAACCCTCGCAAATCGGTCGCCTAGGCTTCGCCGGGATCACTGGTTTTCGAGGAACGGCACCGGTCGGTGCGCTGGAGAGGTGGGGGACGTGGCCGGACGGCTCGGTCGGGGAATCCGCAATGCGGTGGCGGGCGCAGTGGCGGCGTGCGCCGCGGTCGCCGGTGCCGGCACCGCGGTGGCCACACCCGTCTACCCGGCGTCGCCGACCGACCCCTTCTACCGCGCGGCCGCCGACGTCGCCGTCGCCCCTGCCGGCGATGCGCTCGAGGTGCGGCGCGTGCCCGCGCCGCCGGGCATCGTCGACGTCGAGGCGTGGCAGGTGCGTTTCCGGTCGACGGATTCGGCCGGTCACCCGATCCCCGCGGTGACGACGGTCCTCGCCCCCGTCGGCAAGGCCCCGGACGGCCCGCTGCTGTCGTTCCAGCACGTCATCAACGCCCTCGGCACGCACTGCGCGCCGTCGCAGACGCTGTGGGCGAGCGACCCGAACCTCGCCGTCCGGGAAGCCCCCGCCCTCAACCTCGTTCTCCGGCGGGGCTGGACGGTCGCGATCCCGGACCATCTCGGGCCGAACAGCGCCTACGGCGCGGCGCGCCTCGGCGGGCAGATCACCCTCGACGGCATCCGCGCCGTGCAGCGGGTCCCCGAGCTGCAGCTCGCCCACAGCCCTGTCGCGCTGGCCGGCTACTCCGGCGGTGGGATGGCCACCGGGTGGGCCGCGGCGCTGGCCCCGACCTACGCCCCCGAGCTGAACCTGGTGGGTGCGGCGATGGGCGGCGTGCCGATGAACATCCGCAAGATGGCCGAGGCTCTCGGCGAGAACCCGCACCCTGCCTTCGGTCTCGCGTTCGCCGCCGCGCTGGGTCTGGAACGCGAGTATCCCGAACGGATGCGGATCAGCGCCGACCTGACCCCGGCGGGTGTGGAGATGCGTGACGCGCTGGCCAACGCCTGCACCAACGACATCCTCGCGCGCGGCGCCGGGGGCAGCCTGCGGCAGGTGAGCACCAACGCCCGCCTGGCCGACGACGCCGCCGCGGTCGCCGTCGCGGAGGAGAACAGCCTCGAGCTGTATCCGGGCGTGCCGACCGTGCCGGTATTCGAATGGCACAGCCCCACCGACGCACTCATCCCGGTGGACGCCATCGACGCCACGCTCGACCGCTATTGCGCCGCGGGTGCGCCGGTACGCCGTGTCGAGACCCCGAGCCCCGACCACATGTCGGCGGCGGTGCTCGGCCTGCCGGATGCGTTCGAGTTCCTCGGCGAGCGGTTCGACGGGGTGGCCCTCACCGGGACCTGCTGAACTACGTACCGGGCTTCCCGCCCCCGGCTCGACGGAACCGTCGGGCCCCCCGGGGGGCGCGTCAGGCGTCGAAGCGCCGGCGGGATTCCTCGATATCGCGGAGGTATCGCTGCGTCCAGTCGCACATCCCGTCGACCGTCGCACGGAGCGCTCGCCCCGGCTCGGTGAGGCAGTACTCGACCCGCGGCGGAACCGTGGGATACACCGTCCGCTCGACCAGGCCGTTGCGCTCCATCATGCGCAGGTTCTGGGTGAGCATCTTGTGGCTGATGCCGTCGACGCCCTTGCGCAACTCGCTGAAGCGCAGGGTGCCGTCACCGATCGTTTCGATGATCAACAGTGCCCACTTGTTGGCGACGTCGGAGAAGATCTCCCGCGCCAGCGAGTCTGCTCGCGTCAGGTCCGCATCCTCGGGCAGGCCGCTGAGCTGCTTGGTCACCATCGAGTTCCCCAGTCACTGAAAAGTGCGTTCTTCCACGTCAGGGAACACTCTCCTACGGTTACCGAGTAACCACAAGTGACCGAGAGAAAGTGGGCAGCATGTCCATCACCCTGGTGAACCCGAACGAACTGCCGAAGATCGACGCCTACCGCCAGGTATCCGTCGCCACCGGCTCGAAGCTGGTCTTCATCGCCGGGCAAGTCGCCTGGGACGCCGACGGCAACACGATCGGCGCAGGTGACCTCGCCACCCAGGTCGAGCAGAGCTACCTCAACGTCGGAGCCGCCCTGGCCGAGGTCGGTGCCACCTTCGCCGACGTGACGAAGCTGACCGTCTACGTCGTCGACTGGACTCCGGACAAGATGAGTGGGTTCGTCGACGGCGTCGCCCGGGCAGCCGCGAAGCTGGGCGTCACCCCCGTAGCGCCGGGCACGCTGATCGGTGTCGCAGCACTGGCCTCTCCCGAGCACCTGGTCGAGGTCGAAGCCACCGCAGTCCTCGACTGAACCGAGTCGCCGCACCCATGCAACGTGTCTGCCGTCGACCACGACGGAACCTGCGAAAACCAAGCCGATCGGTCGCTTTTGCGGCAGGATCGACCAGGACACACGCACATCCGACAAAAAGGACACAGATGCGACCGATCGCCCGCGCCGCGCTCATAGCGGTGGCGTCCGTTCCCTTGGCCCTGGCAGCCCCCGCCCTCGCGTCGGCGGCCGGCGCCACGGACGTCACCTTCGCCTTCACCGTCAGCGGTTCGACCGTGACCAACACGATCACCAACAACTCGGGCACGCCCCTGGACTGCATGACCGGGCTCGCCCCAGCTCCCGGCGGAGTACTGCCACCGGTCGCCGAGGTCATCCGGAACGGTCAGACCCTGGGCACGTCGGCCGAGGTGCAGCCGGGCGTGACCACCCAGACCGTGACCGAGATTCCCGACGGCTCGTACGTCGTGCTCGCCTCGTGCTCGACGGACGGCCTGGCAACCATGTGGGTCTCCGACTACCCGGGCATCGCAGACCACCTGGCGCCGCTGCCCGTCACCGCCTACACCGTCCAGGAGGCCTCGCCCGTCGTCACCGTTCCCAGCACCCCGCCGATCTTCGGCAGCAGCTGACCCTCGCCCCGACCCGCGGCCTGCACCGATCACCGGTGCAGGCCGCGGACTCGTCCGGGCCGGGCACCGCACGCTGCGTCCACGCCCGCCCGCGCTGCACGGGCCTCGGCACGACCGGTCAGATGAGCCCGCGCTTGCTGGCGGCGTATACGGCCTCGGCGCGACGGCTCACCCCGAGCTTGCGCATGATGTTGCTCACGTGGAACTTCACGGTGGTACCCGAGATGAAAAGGCGCTCACCGATCTTCGAGTTCGACAGGCCCGCGGCCAGCAGACGCAGCACCTCGAGCTCGCGATCGGTGAGCTGTTCCTGCGGCGTGGTCTGCCCGTTGAGGGACCGCACCACCGCCGCGGCACTGCGCGAGTCGAAGGCGCTCTCGCCGCGCGACACCGCGCGGATGGCGCGCACGAGTTCGGTGGTGTCGACGTCCTTGACGACGTAGCCGCGCGCCCCGGCGTGCACGGCCCGCACGACCAGCTGCTCATCGAGGAATGTGGTGAGCACCAGCAACCCGAGGCCGGGGCGGGCCGCCGACAGCTGCCCGCACAACGCCAACCCCTCGTAGTCGGAGCCGGCCGAGAGCTTCAGGTCCATCAGCACGATGTCGGGCCGGACCCGGTCCACCAGCGCGACCGCCTCGGCCTCGTGCGACGCCTCGCCCACCACCGCCAGGTCCGGCTCCCGCTCGAGAATCGAGCGCAGTCCCTGGCGCAGGATCGCGTGGTCGTCGACGAGAACGATGCGGACCGTCCGGTTCACCGTCCCGGGAGGGGTTGCCACGTTCATCGCTGTGCTCCTGTCCGCGCCGCGTGTGCCGACGCCGCACTGTTCCCGTTGTTTCCGGTCGCCTCGTCGGCGCCCCGCTCCGCATCGACGGCCGGTTCGGGCACCGGGATGCGCACCGCCACCCGCACCCCGCCGAGGCGGGCGCGGCGCACCTCGAGGGTGCCGCCGAGCTCGTGCGCGCGGGCCTGCATGTTGGCCAGACCGCGATGCCGGCCGTCCCAGTCGTTGTCCGCAGCCAGGCGCAGCATCAGCCGCATCCGGGCCGGGTCCCCGTTGCCGTCGTCGGCGACCGCCAACAGCACCGAGTCGGGCCGGTAGGTCAGCCGCAGCACCACGCGCCGGGCATTGGCGTGCACCGCGGCGTTGAACAGCGCCTCCCCCGCAATGCGCAGCAGCGAATGTTCGGCCTCGCCCGGAAGTTCGACCGGCGTGCCGCCCACCCGGACCGTGATGTCGAGTTCGCCCGGCGTGTGCGCGACGCAGAGCTGCTCGAGCATCTCGGGCAGCGACGTGCGATCCGAGTCGGACGGGTGGTTGAGCGCGTAGATCGCCGACCGCAGCTGCTCGACCGCGCGCCGCGTGAGCTCCTTCGCCAGATCGAGGCGCTCGCCGCGCTCGGTGTCGGGAATGTCGCTGCGGCACACCTCGATCTGCATGCCGGCGGACAGCACGGCCTGGGTGACGCTGTCGTGCAGCTCCCGCGCGATGCGGTGGCGTTCCTCGTCGAGCGCCTGGTGCCGATGGGCGGCGCCCAGCTGCCGTTGGGTCAGCTCCAACTGCCGGAGCGTGGCCTCGAGTTCGGCATTGCGGGCCTGCAGGTCCGCCGCCGCCCGGTTCGCCTCCTGGTAGGCCTGCTCCGCGCGTTCGAGCAGCAACTGGCCCCGCTGGTAGAGCGCGGAATTCTGCAGCGCCACCGCGGTCTGGCTGGCGAGGATCGACAGCACGGCGTGATCGGTGCCGTCGAGCGTGCGGTGCTCCGGGGTCCACGCGGCGATCGCGCCGGCCACTCCGCCGCCGAGGACGATGGGCACGAACGCGTGATGGGTATCGACGGCCGCGTCCCGGCCGATCGACCCCGACCGGATGTCCTCGAGGCAGCGCACGACGTCGTCGGGCAGGGGCGGACCTTCGACGTTGTCGACGAGGAACGGGGTGGCGTCGGGGCCGAGGACCAGGCGGCGCGGCCCCGCGTCGGGCAGGGTGCCGTCGGTGAGGGCGAAGACCACCCATCGGGCGCTCAGGTGGGCGCGTGCCGCCTCCGCTACGGCGCAGATCAGGGTCTCGGGGCCCTCGACGGTGCGCACCAGGGCACGCGAGATCAGCTCGAGCGCATGCACGACCCGCTCGAGGCGTTCGGCGGCCCCGCGGTACTGGGGATAGAACGTGGGCTTGCCGGAGCGCAGGCCGGTCAGCCGGGACAGGTCGGGCGCGGTCACCGGGCACCGCCCGCCCCGGTCACAGCGCCGCCCGGAACAGGGCCACCATCTGCTCCTGGGTGGCCTCGCGCGGGTTGGTGGACATGCACGCGTCGCGCAGCGCGCCGGCGGCCAGGCGTTCGAGGTCGGTCGCCTGCACCCCGAGTTCCCGCAGCCCGCGCGGCACCCCGACCTCCCGGGCGAGCCGTTCGACCCGGTCCGCGACGGCGAGTGCCGCTTCGACGGCCGAGCCGCGGTGCTCGTCGAGTCCGAGAGCGGCGGCGATCGCGACGAACGGCTCGGGATCGGACGCGGCGTTGAACCGGATGACGTGTGGGAGCAGCACCCCGTTGATGACGCCGTGCGGCAGGTCGAGCAGGCCCCCGACCTGGTGGCTCATCGCGTGCGCGGCGCCGAGGATCGCGTTGGTGAAGGCCAGGCCGGCCTCGAGGCTGGCCTGCGCCATGATCGACCGGGCCGCCATCTCCTGCGGGTCCTCGATCGTGCGTACCAGCGTGTCGGTGACGAGCCCGACGGCACGCAGGGCGTGGTGGTCGGTGAGCGGGTTGTGGGCGCGGGAGACGAAGGCCTCCACGCCGTGGGTCAGGGCGTCCAGCCCGGTGGCGGCGTTCAGGTCGTCCGGCATCGTCGTGAGCAGCCGCGGGTCGATCACGGTCAGGTCCGGGACCAGCGAACGACCGATGATGGTGATCTTGGTGCCGCGGACGGTGTCGGTGACGACGCAGAACTGGGAGACGTCGGCGCCCGTGCCCGAGGTCGACGGCACCACCACCATCGGCGGGATCGGGGCCGCCGCCCGGTCCACGCCCTCGTAGTCGAGGATGCTGCCGCCGTTGGCGGCGAGCACCGCGATGCCCTTGGCGGCGTCGATCACCGAGCCGCCGCCGAGCGCGACGAGCACGTCGCAGCCGTGGGCCCGGTACGTCTCGTGCCCGGCCGTGACCTCGTGGTCCTTGGGATTGGGGGTGAGGTCACCCCACACGATCGGGGTGAGTCCCTGCTCGACGAGGTGGCCGCGAAGCTCGTCGGCCCAGCCGGCCTCGATCAGGCCCGGGTCGGTGACCAGCAGGGGCCGGACCGCGCCGAGCCGCACCGCCGCGTGCGCCGCCTCGACCAGCGAACCGATCCCGAACACGATCTCCGGGGCGTGGAACTTGGCCAGCGTCGTCGCGGTGTGCTCCGATGCGACGGCCACTGCGCACTCCTGACGATCCCGATTGCTGTGATCCAGCTTACGTGGCTTCGAGCCTAGCCCCTCCACGACGGGGCGGCACCGGGCCGAACGGCAGGTGCGGTACCTGCCCGATCGGGCAGGTACGCCCGAGTTTGCCCGGGAGCCTCCGGAGGCCGACCGCGGGGTGAAGACGAAGTGAATGCCACCACCGCGCCCCCACCGGAACGGGACATATAGGATGCACGTCGCAGGGGTGGACCGGATACGCAGGAAACGGGCTGCGCACCGGCGGAAACGACCCTGGGAGAGCATCATCGACGGCCGATGGATCGTGTGGTGGCACGAGGTGGACGGCGTCACATGGCACGTCCACGACGACGAGAACGCGGCGCTCGACTCGGCGTACCGGGCGCTCCACTCCGATCGGCGGGTCGGGGATCCGGTCATCGAACGCCCCAACCGCACCCTGGTGCTGGGCAGTGAGTTCGCCGCGTACGTCAGGGCGCGGGAGGACGCGGAGGGCCGCCTGGCGATCCGCGGCACCCACCGGGTCGAGATCCGGTACCCGCTCGGCGTGGACCGGTGGATCTCGCAGGGGTGGACGTCGGAGCGGCTCGCACGGGCGAACTACGACGAGGCCCTCGAGCACTTCCGCCCCGACCGGGTCCGGCTCACGAAGCGCGACCACTGATCCCTCGCCGGCCTACCTGTCGAACTCCACGATCGGCGCGCGGCGCACGCCGGAGATCGAGGCGTGCACGACGGACATCGGCAGGAACGCAAGGACGATCAGCAACATGGCGACCTCGTACGCCACGCTGCTGCGCGGATCCGGGTTGCCCTTCAACCGGCCGCGGAGCGCGGTCCATGCGATTCCGTGGGCGTTGCCGACCATGATCGCCCGTACCGCCCCGAGCATCCCCTCGGCGGCGGACTTCCCGTAGACATCCACGAGACGGTGCCACGACTCGGGCGTGGGGTTGCCCCGGGTGTCGGCATAGTGCTGGGCGAACAGGACCGCGGCGACCTCGGAGTCGGGAACGTCGTCGAGGACCCCCGACAGGATGTTCCGGATCTCGGCGCTGCTCATTCCGGCCTCGAGGGCCATCTTCGTGTGGGCGTAGGAGCAGGCGCCGCAGCCGTTCACCTCGGTCACCGCCAGCATGATCCGTTCGACGAACTCGGGGCTCAGCTCGGCGCGCTTCCTGGCACCGATCAGGTGCTTCATCGATCGAACGCCCCGGTAGAAGATCCAGTAGGCCTCACGGATCGAATAGTGCTTCTTCGCGAACTGCATCGTCGTCTTCCTCAACTGTGCCCGGGATTCCGATGTGCCGGAGCACTCTCCCGTAAGCCGGCCGGTCCGCCGGCGGTGGCGTGGGCGGACGGCGCACGCACACCCCGGGGGGTATTTACCGGTCCATGGTAACCATCGGCCGTTCCCCCGCCGGAGCGGGGCCGGAGGCGGCCGGCACGGGGCGCGCACTCAACGCAGTGCGTGCCCGAGCTCGGCCGCGCGGGAGAGCAACTGGGCGGCGTCCCGGGCGACGACGACACGGTCGCACTCCGGCGCGTACTCGGGCATCGCGCACGTTGCCTGGGCCCAGTAGCGCTGCGGTTCCGGGGTGACCCAGGCGAGCCGGTGCACGCGACGGCGCAGGTCCGCGAGACGGTCGGCGCGGGAGGGCAGGCCGTTGCAGCGGCCGTCGCCGACGACGAGCACGCTGGTGCGCGAGTCGACGATCCCGGCGTGCTCGGTGAGCAGCTCGTCGAGGACCCGGCCGTAGTCGCTGCTCGCCTCGAGGTCGAGGCCGGGGTGCGCCAGGACCGCGGCGAGGGCGCCGTCACCGGTGCTCGCCAGCAGCTCCCGCGTCACGTCGACGGGACGGTCGACGAAGGCCAGGACCCGGCAGCGGTGGGCCCGGCCGTGCATGGCCTGGGCCAGGCGCAGCGTGAACGCGGTGATCGGGCGCACCGACAGGGACACGTCGGCCAGGATCAGCAGCCGGACCCGGTCCGGACGCGGGGCGCGGACGATCAGGTGAAACGGTACGCCGTCGGTGCGCATCCCGGCGCGGGCCGTGCGGCGCATGTCGAGGCGGCCACGGCTGAACTCGCGCGGCACCGGCCGGGCCGGTCCGCGCATCCGCCGCAGCACCTCGTGGCACGCCAGCTCGATCTCGGCTCGGGACGCGACGTCACCGGCGGTGTCGGGGGCGTCGGGTTCGCCGTCCGGCAGCGGGCCGCCGAGTCCGGCCTGGGACAGTGCCGCGACGAACGCCTCGACGGCCTCGACGAGCCGGTTCAGCTGCGCCGCACTGAGAGGTTCGTCGGCCTGGTCGTCGCCGTAGGCACGACGCGGATCGTAGGCGTCGAGCCACGCGAGGATGGATTCCGGATCATCCCAGGACAGCGAGCCGACCACGGCGGCACCGGGATTCGCGGCCAGCTCGCCGACAGCGGCGGCGCCGGCCCGATCCACGTCGACGGTGTAGGTGACCCCGCGCCGCCCCGAGTCGGCTCCGGTGTCCACGGACAGGGCGGCGTCCGACGACGTCATGGAGACGTCGTCGTCGTCCTTGTGCGGATTGAAGCCCTTGTCCGCCTCGGGGGTGTCGAAGTGGTCGCCGACCTCCGCGGCACGATCGTTGTATTCGGCGTAGCGGGCGATCTCCGGATCGTCGTCGAGTTCGAGCGCGGTGGGCAGGGCCTCGGCGAACTGCGCCCGGGGCGTGGACTTCTCGCCCGCGGCCCCGGCCGCATCCGTCGCCGCGAACAGCGCGTCGAAGGCCCGGTCGAAGCCGGGCTGCTCGTGCGGGTACTTCGCGCACACCGCACGCAGGCAGGCCCGCAGGACGTCGCGGTCGCGGGCCCCGACCAGACCGAGCACGCGGCGCACCTCGATGGTCTCGGCGGGCGAGGCGGACACCCCGTGCCGGCGCAGCAGGCGCCCGAACACGGCGGCGACCACGTCGAGGGGATACGAGGTGCGCATCGTCGCCAGCGGCGTCACGGGCATCGCGTCACCGCCGCGCGCCGATGCCGACGCCGCCGCGGCCACCGCCGCGCCCCCGGAACACCGCGGTGGTGGTGTTGGCCGGCCGGGACGCGACGGTGGCCCGCTCGGGCCGCTCCCCCGCCGGTTCGGCCGGGGCCGGGGCGGCCTCGGCCGGACTCCCGTCGAGACGTGCGCGGACCAGGTCGGCGTCGCCGGTGTACTTGAGGAGCGTCGCGAGCAGGATGTCGCGGATCTGCCGGAGCGAGGTGTGGTCGCCGCCGCCTCGCCGCAGGACGGTCGCGGCGCGCGCGGCGTCGATCACCTCCGAGATGGACGGGCTCTTGCGCAACGGCAGGTCCCGGAGGGTGCGGGCCAGGTCCACCACCTCGGCGGCGGTCACCGTGTCGACCTCGGGGGCCCGGGCGGTGACGATCTCGCGCTCGCGCTCGGGGGTGGGATAACCGACGTGGTAGTGCAGGCAGCGGCGCTTGAGGGCGGGCGAGAGTTCGCGGGTGTCGTTGGAGGTCAGGATCACCCACGGCGAGGACCGGGCCGTGAAGGTGCCCACCTCGGGAATGGTGACCTGCCCCTCGGCGAGGACCTCGAGCAACAGCGCCTCCATGGACTCCTCGGTGCGGTCCACCTCGTCTACGAGGAGCACCACCGGTTCCGGGGAGAGGATCGCCTCGAGCAGGGGGCGCACGGCGAGGAACTTCTCGGAGTACAGGCCGAAGTCCTGCGCGGCGAGGAACCGGGACGCCTCGGCGACGTCGGGGTAGGCGGCGAGCTGCTCGCCGATGCGGTCGCGCAGCATCTGCACGTGCAGCAGCTGCTTGGCGTAGTCCCACTCGTACAGCGCCCGGCTGTCGTCGAGCCCCTCGTAGCACTGCAGCCGCACCAGCCTGCGCCCACCGGCGGCCGCGAGCGCCTTGGCCAGCTCGGTCTTGCCGACGCCGGCCGGCCCCTCGAGCAGCAGGGGCCGCTGGAGCGCGGTGGCGAGGTGGACGACGACCGCGAACTCGTCGTCGGCGATGTAGTCGTGGCGGCGCAGCGCGTCGGCGAGTTCCGGTCCGCTGGCGAAGCTGGTCATCGGTGCTCCTGTGTCGTCGGCACTCGAGGGAGGTGGGTGTGCCCGGGGCGGGTCGCCCCGCCCCGGGCACGGGATCGGTCGAGCAGGTGGGTCAGTAGGACCGGTTGATGCAGTGGTCGACGACCGGGATCATCGACTCGACCGTCACCTCGCGCGGGTTGCCCGGCGTGCACCAGTCGCCCTGGATGTGCTCGGAGATGGCCCGCACGGTCTTCTCGTCGCCCTTGATGACGTCGCCGCGGCCGGCGTACTTGCCGGTGTTCATGCGGTTCTTCTCGTACGAGTCGACGCGCACCTGACCGAAGTTGTCGGGGATCCCGACGTCCTTGGCGAGCCGGATGGCGGCCTCGACCGCGGCGTCCGCGGCCTGGACGGTGGTCATGTTGCGGGTGTCGACGCCCATCGCGGTGGCGATGCGGGCGTAGTGCTCGTAGCGCGAGGGCAGGTTGTACTCCCACACGCGGGGCAGGGCGATGGCGTTGTTGAGGCCGTGGTGGCTGTCGAAGAAGGCGGACACGGCGTGCGAGATGGAGTGCACGATGCCCAGGCCGCCCGAGTTGAAGGCCTGCGCGGCGATGTACTGGGCGTTCATCATGCCCTCGCGCGCCTTGAGGTTGCGCGGCTCGAAGGTGGCCTCGCGCAGGTGCTTGGCGACGAGTTCGATCGAGTACAGGGCGTTGCCGAGCGACGGAGCGAAGTCCAGCCGCGAGACGAACGGCTCGGAGCCGTGGGCGAGGACGTCGAAGCCGCAGTAGGCGGTGAAGTGCTGCGGGCAGGTGTAGTACAGCAGCGGGTCGTCGATGGCGAGGGTGACGATCGTGGCCTCGTCGAAGCCGACCCACTTGTGCGGGTGGTCCATGTCGGAGGTGTCGGTGATGACGTATGCCCAGGAGGTCTCCGAGCCGGTGCCGGCCGTGGTGGAGACGGCGATGTGCGGCGGGTTCTCCTTGTTGGTGGACTTGGCGAAGCCCTCGAATTCGTTGATGTTGCGGCCGTCGTGGGCGATGACCACGCGGGCGCCCTTCGCGGCGTCGTGGCTCGAGCCGCCGCCGACGGAGATGATGGAGTCGCACTTCTCCTGCTGGTAGAGGGCGGCGGCCTCCATGACGTTGTAGTCCTTGGGGTTGGATTCGACCTTGTCGAACAGGACGACCTCGACACCCTGGTACTCGATCTTGCCGATGAGCTCCTCGATGATGCCCGAGCCGCGCAGGCCGGTCGTCATCAGCAGGGTGCGCTTGAAGCCCAGGTTCTTCGCCTCGACACCGATGATGTCGTGGGCACCGACACCCATCAGCGCCCGGGGGAAGGGGTGGAACTCCTTGATGGGAAAGTCCCAGATCTGGTTGAGTTCGATGGCCATCGCGTTTCTCCTGGTGTGTCGGCCGGAAGTGGTGGTTCGAAGGGGGCGGCCGGTGTGACCGGCGTCTCTTCCCTTCCCCACTTTCGGGCTCGATCACGCTCACGGAAAGGGGTTCGAGCCCGAACCGTCCGGTCGCGGGACCGAAGCCGTCCGGTCGAGCGCGCGGGCCTACCCGTTCGGGCAGGTGCCGTTCCCGCTGATCGGGAGCCGACCGGACCCCGGCGCACCCCGTCCCGGTAGCGTCGTCTTGCTGATATCCTGAAACTAGAACGCGTTCTAGATTGCTTCACCCGCACCACGGAAGGACCGACCTGGCCATGACGACAGTCGAGGTGCCGCACGGCTCGCGATCCGCGATCCTGACCGTCTCCGCAGTCATCGAGGAGACGCCGGACTCGCGCTCGATCGTCTTCGACGTGCCGGCCGAGCTCCAGGACAAGTTCGCGTACAAGCCCGGACAGTTCCTGACCCTGCGCATCCCGAGCGAGCAGACCGGCTCCGTGGCCCGCTGCTACTCGCTGGCCAGCTCCCCGTACACCGACGACGCCCCCAAGGTCACGGTCAAGCGGACCGTCGACGGTTACGGGTCCAACTGGCTGTGCGACCGGATCTCCGCCGGCGACCGCCTCGAGGTTCTGCCGCCGTCGGGAGTGTTCACCCCGAAGTCCCTCGACCACGACTTCCTGCTGCTCGGCGCCGGCAGCGGCATCACTCCCGTCATCTCGATCCTCAAATCGGCACTGACCCAGGGCTCGGGCACGGTCGTGCTGGTCTACGCCAACCGCGACGAGGCGTCGATCATCTTCGCGGACGAGCTGCGGGCGCTGGCGGAGAAGTACCCCACCCGGCTCACCGTCGTGCACTGGCTCGAGTCCGTGCAGGGCATGCCGTCCGCCGACCAGCTCGCCACCCTGGTGACCCCGTACACGAGCCACGAGGCGTTCATGTGCGGACCCGGTCCGTTCATGGACGCCGTGCACCGGGCGCTGCAGGCCGCGGGCATGCCGCGCTCCCAGGTGCACGCGGAGGTGTTCAACTCCCTCGCGGGAGACCCGTTCGCCGACCACACCCCCGTCGAGGTGAGCGACGAGGAGGCGGCCGACGCCGCGACCGTGGAGGTCGAGCTCGACGGCGAGACCCACACGATCCCGTGGCCGCGCTCCCAGACCCTCGTCGACATCATGCTCGCCAAGGGGATCGACGTGCCCTACTCCTGCCAGGAGGGCGAGTGCGGCTCGTGCGCCTGCACCGTCCTCGAGGGCAAGGTCGAGATGGACAACTGCGAGATCCTCGACCCCGAGGACATCGAGGCCGGCTATGTGCTCGGCTGCCAGGCCCACCCGGTGACGGACACGGTCAAGATCGTCTTCTGAGACGGTGAAGGGACCCTCCGTCCGGCTCGTCCGGCTCGTCCGGACGGAGGGTTCTTCGAGTACGGGCCCGGCAATCCTCGCCTCAGACGAGAACCGGTGCCTCCGCGAGCTGTGCGCCCGGCCGCCGCGGGCCGCGCAGCGCCACGCCCGCCCCGGCCCCGAGCGCGAGTACGATCACGGCACCGCCGTAGCCCAGCGTCGTCGCGGTCAGCCCGAACGCGCCCGTCGCCAGGCCCGCGAGCACCGCGGGCACGGAGAACGCGAGGTAGCAGACGACGAACGTGGTGGCGAACAGGCGCCCGCGCTCGTGCGGCGCCGCCAGGGCGCCGATGACGTTCATCGCCCCCAGGAACGCCGCCCCCCAGCCGAAGCCCGCGACGGCGGTACCGGCGAAGTACGCGACGGCCCAGCCACCGAGCACGGCGGACACGACGACGCCGACGCCGGTGGCGAGGATCGCGGTCCCCGCGACGACGACGCGCCGCGGGTCGGAGCCGCGCAGCACCGTCGCGGCAACCGAACCGGAGGCGAAGAGGGTGAAGATCGCCAGCCCCGCGACGAGGCGGTTGTCGATACCGAAGACCGTGCCCACGATCGACGGGCCGAGGGACATGTAGAGGCCGCCGAGCGACCACGCCGACAGCAGACCGGGCAGGATCACCAGGTACGGGCCCCGCACGTCCGCCGGCACCGACGCGCTCGGCAGCAGGCTGCGCAGCGCGGCCCGGCGGGACGCGAAGCCCGGCGCGGGTGCCCGGTCGGGGACGAAGACGAGCACGACGGCCAGCGCCAGCGCGATCACGACGACGAGGGCATAGACGAGGACGGTGGGAAGGGGCGCGAACTGCACGAGCAGGCCCGCCCCCGCGGCGCCGAGGGCGAGCCCGAGCGACGGCGCCACGCTGTTGACGAAGGATCCGAGGCGCGGGTTCGGTTGCAGATCGATCACGGCGGCGCTCACGGCGCCGGTCGCCGCGCCGACCGCGAGACCCTGGAGCACGCGGGCCAGCACGAGCCAGCCCACGTCGTCGGCGAGGACGAACACGCCCATGCTCACCACGAGCAGCAGCAACGCCCCGATCAGGACCGGTCGGCGGCCGACGTGATCGGAGATCGAGCCGATCGTCAGCAGCGTGGCGAGCAGGGCGAGCGCGTAGACGGCGAAGACGGCGGTCAGCATTCCCGCGGAGAAACCCCATTGCTGCTGGTACAGCGGATAGAGCGGGGAGGGAGCGGACGACGACGCGGTGAGCAGGAAGCTGGCCGTGCCCACCGCCGCGAAACCGTAACGGCGTGGCAGGGAGCGGCCCGGCGTCGGCTCCGGCATCGGACCTCCTGAGAACTCGTGCGAGAACGGCCGACAGTTCGTTGGCCAAGGCAACGATCTAGTGGAACACACGTCCCGCGGAGATCATTCCCGCACCGGTCACCGATCCGTAAAAACCGCCTCCCAACTGCACGGGAGCGTTACCGCAGTGCAATCGCCCACACCATTGACCGACCGGTCGATCAGGTCTATACCGAAGGCAGGACACAATCCGCACTAGGAGGCTCGACATGTTCTCCGACAGCCGGCTACAGGACTACGTGGCCGTGATCCTGGGCGTCTTCACCGCCCTCTCCCCGCTGTGGGTCGCCAACGACAACACGACGATGTGGACCCTGATCGTCCTCGGCGTGCTGATCGCGCTGACCGGACTGGCGCAGATCGTCCGGCCCACCATGGCCGCGATCGACTACGCGATGGGCGTCTTCGGCGTGCTGCTGTTCCTCTCCCCCTGGGTCATGGGCTACACCGAGTACAGCGGTGCATCCTGGACGGCCTGGGTGGTGGGCGTGCTCACCGTGGTCGTCGCGGTGGCGGCACTGCCCGTGATGAGCGCCCGGATGCACGGACACGGCGGACTGGCCACGCACCACTGATCACGGCGCGGAAGGCCGTGACACCGACCTTCCGCACGCGGAGGGCGGGAGCCGAGGCTCTCGCCCTCCGTCCCACACCGCCCTCCGTCCCACACCCCGGCGCCTTCACACCCTCGCCTGTGCACCCGGAGGTGAACGCCATGAGCACCCCGGGCTCGACACCGCCGCGCCGTCGCGCGCGGCGGGACAACGCTGCGCGTGTCCACATCCTCGACGCCGCCGAGACCCTGTTCGCCGCCCACGGCTTCGACGCCACCTCGACGACCGCGATCGCCGTCGCCGCGGACGTGCCCAAGGGCCTGATCTTCTACTACTTCCCCACCAAGGAGTCGATCCTCGAGACGCTCGTCGCCGAGCGGCTGCCGGCCGAACCGATCCAGGACGTCACCGGCCTCGTCTCGCCCGGCGACCCGGCGGCCAGCCTCGTCAACCTCGACGCCGCCCTCGACCTGCGCACCCACCACTCCTCGCTGCTCCGGGTGATCTGGCGTGAGGCGGAGACGCACCCCGGTCTGCGCGCCCCTCTGCGCCGGCTGCGGACGTCCCTGCAGGAGGCCACCATGCGGGTGCTGCAGGCCAGCGTGCCCGGCCCGATACAGCCGGGCACCCTGCGCACCTGCGCGACGACGTGGGTGTCGGCGATGTTCTCCGCCGCCACGGTCGACCGGCTGTTCGGCCTCGACGGGCCCTCCCCCGACGAACTCGGCGGCATCGCGCGGCTCGTCGCCGCGGGCATGACCGGGATGGGTTGAGCAGGGCGGCGGATCAGCGCGTCTCGGCGCGGGGAGCCTCGTCGCCGGGCAGACCGGCGGTCGGGTCACCGATGCCGTCGACGAGCTGCCGGCCCGCCGGGAAGCTGAGGGCGCCGGGGGGCAGCTCGCCCGGCCTCCCGCTCAGGAACACCTCGACCCGCCCGCTGCCCGCCCACGGCCGGCCGAGGGCGTCGATGCGGCGCAGGGTCTGGGCCGCCACCGCCTCGGCGCTGTCGAACAGGCGCACACCGGGCGGCAGGTGCGCCGCGATGGCGTCGGCCACCAGCGGGTAGTGGGTACAGCCGAGGACGACGCCACCCACGTCGGGCGGGGTCCGCTGCGCTGCGGCCGCGATCGCCGCGGCCGCAGCGGTCGTGTCGCCGCGGTCGATGGCATCGGCGAGCCCGTGGCAGGCCACCCCCACCACGTCGCGGTCCCCGGCGAACCGGGCGACCAGGTCGGCCTGGTAGCGGCTGGCGGTGGTCGCGGCGGTGGCCCAGATCGCCACCGACTCGCACGCCGCGGCGGCCGGCTTGATCGCCGGCACGGTTCCGATCACCGGGATCTCGTCACCGAGCGTCTCGCGCACGTGCTCGAGCGCGGTCACGGACGCCGTGTTGCACGGCAGGACGACCACCTCGGCGCCTCGGGTGACGGCCCGCTCCGCGGTGCTCACGACCCGCTCGATCACCCAGTCCCCGGGCTTCGGTCCCCACGGGGCGCCGTCCGGGTCCATCGACAGCATCAGATCCAGTTCGGGACGCAATCGGCGCAGCCATGCAGACGTCGGCAGGAGGCCGAGACCCGAGTCGATGAGCGCAACGATCACCACACGAATCTAGCGCTCGCCGTCCCGGCGGCTAGGACGTGGGCGCGAGGATCTCCGTGATCGGCGCGCCCTCGGCGATCTTCCCGCGCATTTTCATCACCGGTCCGGCCAGTCCCGCGCCGACCACACCGGTGAGGCGACCGTCGCGCTCGTAGTAGGCGAGGAACTTGCGGCCGTCGTCGCGCACCACGTGCACGGTGTCGTCGGCGCGGACCGCGCCGAGGGCCTGGATCTTCACGTCGTACTGGTCGCTCCAGAAGTACGGCACCTGCGCGGCGTCGGCGACGGTGGACCCGAGCAGCGCACCGGCGAGCACCTTCGCCTGCTCCCCCGCGTTCGTCCAGTGCTCGAGACGCGCGCAGCGACCGTCCGAGACCTCCCAGGCCGCGACGTCCCCGACCGCCCACACGTGCGGGACCGAGGTGCGCCCCACGCCGTCGCACACCACACCGTTGTCCACCCGCACCCCCGAACCGTCGAGCCAGTCGGTGACCGGCACCGAGCCGATCCCCACCACCACCAGGTCCACGTCGAGGTCGGTGCCGTCGCTCAGGACCGCGCCGGTGACCCGCCCGTCGCCGCGCAGGGCGCGCACCCCCACGCCGGCCCGCACGTCGACACCTTCGTCGGTGTGCAACCGGGCCACCAGCGCGCCGACCCGCTCGCCGAGCACCGACGCCAGCGGCGTCGGCTGCGGCTCGACCAGCACCACGTCCATGCCCCGCGCCCGCAGGCTCGCCGCGACCTCGCAGCCGATGAACCCGGCGCCGACGATCAGCGCCCGCCCGCCCGGGACGACCGCCGCGCGCAGGGCCCGGCTGTCGTCCACGGAGCGCAGCACGTGCACCCCGGCGAGCCCGGCCGTGCCGGGCAGCCGCCGCGGCCGCAACCCGGTCGCGACGATCAACTCGTCGAACCCGAGGACCGCACCGTCGGACAGCGCGAGGGTGCGGGCCGCCGCGTCCAGCGCCTGCACCCGCACGCCCAGGCGCAGCTCGATGCGCTGGTCGTCGAAGAACTCCCGCGGCCGCAGGGTGGTGTCGTCGGTCCCGCCACGGACGACGTCCTTCGACAGCGGGGGCCGGTCGTAGGGCAGATGCGGCTCGTCGCCGATCAGGACGAGTTCGCCGTCGAATCCGCCGCGGCGCAGTTCCTCGGCGGCGCGCACCCCCGCCAGCCCCGCCCCGACCACGACGATCCGCTGTGTTCCCGTCTCACCCACCCGTTCCACCCTCTCCGCCAGCAGTGACCCACGCCACCGTAATCCGTGCAACTGTTTTACCAAATACATGGCCGTCCGGACAGGGCGCCGTTCGTGCGAACCGCGCGCCCCGCACCCGGGGCGGCCTGGAGTTACTACAGTCGGAGGGGACAGACCTTCATCCGGCAGGCCGACGAGGAGCCCCCATGACCAGCGACAGCGGCGCAGGCGTCAGCCGCGTGCAGTTCGGCAACGGAATCGCGCCGGGACCGGTCGACACCCAGGGGCGCACCATCATCGCCGACGCGGTCGTGGCGAAGATCGCCGGAATCGCGACCCGCGAGATCAGCGGCGTCTACGACGTCGGCGCCGGCACCGCACGCGCGGTCGGGGCCCTGCGGGACCGCATTCCCGGCGCGCGGATCAACCACGGTCAGGGCGTCGCCGTGGAGGTCGGGGAGAAGCAGGCCGCGATCGACATCGGCATCGTCGCCGAATACGGCGTGGCCCTGCACGAACTCGCCGTCGCGATCCGCCACAACGTGATCGCGGCCGTCGAACGGATGACCGGCCTCGAGGTTACCGAGGTCAACATCACCGTCTTCGACGTCGTGCTGTTCGACGAGACCACCGGTGTCGCCGACGACCTGAAACCCCGCGTCCAATGACCACTCCCGCCGAGCCCGCAGAACTCGCCGCGGCCGCCGCCCGGACCGTGCCCGGCGTCGCCGACCTCCACGGCGGAGCCTTCGGCGAGGTCGCGACCTATCTGCCGGGCCGGCGCGTCACCGGGATCCGCCTCGGCTCCGACAAGTGCGCGGTACACATCGTCGTCGAGTACCCGGCCGACCTGTACGCCGTCGCGGCCGCCGTCCGCGCCCGGCTCGAGCCGCTGCTCGGCGTCCCCGTGGACGTGACCATCGAAGACCTACGGATCCCGTCACCCGACGGCGAGCACCCGACCAGTGAGGTGACCCAGTGAACCACACCCCTGTCAGCAACACCGCCGTCGGACTCCTCGCGGGACTGCTGCTGGCCCTCGCGGGCATCCTCGGCGGCTTCAGCGGCCTGCTGTTCGGCATCCTGCTCGGCGCCCTCGGCATGGCAATCGGCGCGCACCGGGACGGGCTCCTCGACCTGGGCGCTCTGCTGCGGAGCCGGGGCCGTGGCTGACCCCACGCCCACCGACCCGAGGACCCTGCCGGCCCAGGCCGGCGGCGACGCGGTCGCCACCGAGACGATCGACCCCGTCGGGCACCGCGGCCAACTGGTGATCAAGGACCGCGCCGTCGAACGGATCGCCGCGGCCGCCGCCCTCCAGGTGCCCGGCGTGGTTCGTCAACGTGGTGGCCTGAGCCTGTTCACCGGGCGGGACCTGCCCCGCGCCGACGTCACCACCGGCGGCGGCGCCGTCGCGATCAACCTGTACATCGCCGCGGAATGGCCCTACGACGCCGCCGCCCTCACCCGGCGTGTGCACGACGCGGTGGACCGTCAGCTCCACGAGCTGACCGGCCTGCCGGTGCACGAACTCAACGTGCTCGTCGCGGCCACGTCCGTCGCCGGGCCGGCCGAGCGCAGCGAACCGGCGGTGCCGGTCGAGTACACCGAGGCCGATATCGTCGCCCGGACGGAGTACCGGGCCCCCGTACCGGTCGTCGCGCCGCTGCCGCCCCTGGCCCATCCGGCCGCGGCCCCGGCGGCCGCGCTCATCGCCGTGGGTGCTCTGGCGCTCGCGTTCGCCGCCGCCCGGGAACTGCTCATCGTCCGCGGCACGTACGCGGGCGCGCCGTGGCTGCGGAACTCCTTCGAGTGGTTCGGCCGGCTGCACTGGCAGAGCTGGATCGCGCCCGTCGCTGCGGTCCTCGTGCTGCTGGGTGTCGTGCTCGTCGTGGTGGCGGTCAAGCCGCGGCGCCGCACCCACGTGCCCCTGCAGGTGTCCGGTCCAGTCCCGACGGTGTGGATGCGCCGGACCGACCTGGCCCGGATGTGCAGCGCCCACGCGTCCACGCTGCCCGGTGTGTACGCGGCCCGCACCGTCGTCGATCGCCGTCGCGCGCTCGTCAGCGTCGTGGGCTCGGGTGAGGAGTCGACCGCCGATCTGGTCGCCGCGGTCCGGGGCGCGGTGGCGCCGAACCTGGCTCTGCTCGCCGAGCCGATCGCTCTCGTGGTGCAGGTGCACCGGCTGAGGACGGCGCGATGAAGCTGCGCACCGTCCTGGTCAACCGGATGCTCACGTTCGCCGTGGGCGCCGCGCTCCTCGGCGCCGGGGCCTTCGCACTGGCCTGGGTGTGGCAGGTGCGCTTCGCCCGGGAATGGCTGGCCCGCCTGGACCGGCCGCGCATCATCGACATCCCGGACCAGTCCTGGTGGGAGGGCGCGTTGTGGACCGCCGTCGCGGTGGGCGTGACGATCGGGATCGTGCTCCTGGCGGTCAACTTCTCCCGGCGCCGGACGTCGCGGGTGCAGCTCTACGACGAGGTCACCGAGGCCACCCTGGCTGTGGAGCTCGGACCGGTGGCCGACGGCGTCGCCGGCGAGCTCGCGGCCCTGCCCGGTGTGCGGGCCACGCGCAGCCGGGCCGTGGTGGAACGCCATCTGCCGACCCTGTCGATCACGGTGTACGCGGACCCGAACATCGACGTCGCCGACTTCACCGCTCGCGCCGAGGAGACCGCCGAGCGGGCCGCCCGGGCACTGGGCGGGGCCCGCGTGGCGACGCAGGTACTGCTGCACCTGGATCCGGCCCACCCCGAATCCGGCGGACAGGGGTAGGCCGCCGAGCGAAGGTGGCATTTCGTCGGCGTACGGAGATGAACGATACATTCGCTCGTTCCCCGGGGACGGAAACGCCGAACGGCGCCCACCCCGAAGGGTGGACGCCGTCCGACGTCAGCGAGAACTAGCTCACTTGATGATCTTCGTGACGCGACCGGCGCCGACGGTGCGGCCACCCTCGCGGATCGCGAAGCGCAGGCCCTCGTCCATGGCGACCGGCTGGATCAGCTTGACGGACATCTCGGTGTTGTCGCCCGGCATGACCATCTCGGTGCCCTCGGGGAGGGTCACAACGCCCGTCACGTCCGTGGTACGGAAGTAGAACTGCGGACGGTAGTTGTTGAAGAACGGGGTGTGGCGGCCACCCTCCTCCTTGTTGAGGATGTAGGCCTGGCCCTCGAACTCCGTGTGCGGGGTGGTGGTGCCCGGCTTCACGACGACCTGGCCGCGCTCGACGTCCTCGCGCTTGATGCCGCGGACCAGCAGACCGACGTTGTCGCCGGCCTGGCCCTGGTCGAGCAGCTTGCGGAACATCTCGATGCCCGTGACCGTGGTCTTGGTCGAGGTCGGCTTGATGCCGACGATCTCGACTTCCTCGTTCACGTTGATGACACCGCGCTCGATGCGGCCGGTGACGACCGTGCCACGACCCGTGATGGTGAAGACGTCCTCGACGGGCATGAGGAACGGCTTCTCGGTCTCACGGACCGGGTCCGGGATCGACTCGTCGACGGCGTTCATGAGCTCGAGGATGCTCTCGGTCCACTTCGGATCGCCCTCGAGCGCCTTCAGGGCCGAAACCTTGACGACAGGAGCCTCCTCGTCGAAGTCCTGCGCAGCGAGGAGCTCACGGACCTCCATCTCGACGAGCTCGAGGATTTCCTCGTCGTCGACCATGTCGGACTTGTTGAGCGCGACGAGGATGTAGGGCACGCCGACCTGGCGGGCGAGCAGCACGTGCTCACGCGTCTGCGGCATCGGGCCGTCGGTGGCGGCCACGACCAGGATCGCGCCGTCCATCTGAGCCGCACCGGTGATCATGTTCTTGATGTAGTCGGCGTGACCCGGAGCGTCGACGTGCGCGTAGTGGCGCTTCTCGGTCTGGTACTCGACGTGGGAGATGTTGATCGTGATACCACGAGCCTTCTCCTCCGGAGCCTTGTCGATCTGGTCGAACGCGAAGCTCTGGTTCAGCTCGGGGTACTTGTCGGCCAGCACCTTGGTGATCGCCGCCGTCAGAGTGGTCTTGCCGTGGTCGACGTGACCGATGGTGCCGATGTTCACGTGCGGCTTGGTCCGCTCGAACTTCGCCTTCGCCACTTGAGGGTCCTCCTGGACTGTTGTTGCTTGCAGTATGCAGCAGTGCGGTTGTTACTTACTTGGTCGTGCAGCCGACCGGTTCGGAACCGAGGTTACTCGCCGGTCGCCTTGGCGATGATTTCCTTCGAGACGTTCGAGGGAACCTCAGCGTAGGAATCGAACACCATGGAGAAGTTCGCGCGACCCTGGGTCTTCGACCGCAGGTCACCGATGTAACCGAACATCTCCGAGAGCGGAACCAGCGCCTTCACGACACGGGCACCACTGCGTTCCTCCATGGCCTGGATCTGGCCACGGCGGGAGTTGAGGTCGCCGATCACTTCACCCATGTAGTCCTCGGGGGTGGTGACCTCGACAGCCATGAGCGGCTCGAGGATGACCGGCGCGGCCTTGCGCGCGGCCTCCTTCAGGGCCTGCGAACCGGCGATCTTGAACGCCATTTCCGACGAGTCGACGTCGTGGTACGCGCCGTCGAGCAGGGTGACCTTGACGTTCACCAGCGGGTACCCGGCGAGCACGCCGTACTGCATCGCGTCCTGCGCACCGGCGTCGACCGAGGGGATGTACTCGCGGGGCACGCGGCCGCCGGTGACCTTGTTCTCGAACTCGTAGGTCGCGCCGTCCTCGCCCACGAACGGCTCGAGGGCGATGATGACCTTCGCGAACTGGCCGGAACCACCGGTCTGCTTCTTGTGCGTGAACTCGAGCTTCTCGACCTTCTTGGTGATGGTCTCGCGGTACGCCACCTGCGGCTTTCCGACGTTGGCCTCGACCTTGAACTCACGACGCATGCGGTCGACGAGGATATCGAGGTGGAGCTCGCCCATGCCGCCGATGACGGTCTGGCCGGTCTCCTCGTCCAGCTCGACGGAGAAGGTGGGATCCTCCTCGGCCAGCTTCTGGATCGCAGTGCCCAGCTTCTCCTGGTCGGACTTGGTCTTCGGCTCGATGGAGACCTGGATGACCGGATCCGGGAAGGTCATGGACTCGAGCACGATCGGGGCGTCCTGCGCGCACAGGGTGTCACCGGTCGTGGTGTCCTTCAGGCCGATCATCGCGTAGATGTGGCCGGCCACCGCCTCGTCGACCGGGTTCTCCTTGTTGGCGTGCATCTGGAACAGCTTGCCGATGCGCTCCTTCTTGCCCTTGGTGGCGTTGAGCACCTGGGCACCCGGCTCGATGCGGCCGGAGTAGACGCGCACGAAGGTCAGCTTGCCGAAGAACGGGTGTGCGGCGATCTTGAACGCCAGCGCGGAGAAGGGCTCGTCCTTGCTCGGCTTGCGGGTGAGGGTCTCTTCCTCGTCGCCGAGCTTGTGGCCCTCGACCTCGCCGATGTCGAGCGGGTTCGGCAGGTAGTCGATGACCGCGTCGAGCATGGGCTGGATGCCCTTGTTCTTGAACGCGGAACCGCACAGCACCGGGTACAGCTCGGAGGAGACGGTCAGCTTCCGGATGGCGCCCTTGATCTCGGCGACGGTGAGTTCCTCGCCACCGAAGTACTTCTCCATGAGCTCTTCGTCGCTCTCGGCGACCGTCTCGAGCAGCTTCTCGCGGTACTCGGCGGCCTTGTCGGCCAGGTCCGCGGGGATCTCCTCGATCGTCGGCTCGGCGCCGATGTCGACGGTGCCACGCCAGGTGTAGGCCTTCATCTCGACGAGGTCGACGACGCCGTCGAAGGCATCCTCCGCGCCGATCGGGAGCTGCAGGACCAGCGGCTTGGCGCCGAGGCGGTCGATGATGGTCTGGACCGTGAAGTAGAAGTCCGCGCCCATCTTGTCCATCTTGTTGACGAAGCAGATGCGCGGAACGTCGTACTTGGCGGCCTGCCGCCAGACCTGCTCGGACTGCGGCTCGACGCCCTCCTTGCCGTCGAACACGGCGACCGCGCCGTCGAGGACGCGCAGCGACCGCTCGACCTCGACCGTGAAGTCGACGTGGCCGGGGGTGTCGATGATGTTGATCTGGTTCTTGTTCCAGAAGCAGGTCACGGCGGCGGAGGTGATGGTGATACCCCGCTCCTTCTCCTGCTCCATCCAGTCGGTGGTCGAGGCACCGTCGTGGGTCTCACCGATCTTGTAGTTCACACCGGTGTAGAAGAGAATGCGCTCGGTCGTCGTGGTCTTGCCGGCATCGATGTGCGCCATGATGCCGATGTTGCGGACCTTGTTCAGGTCGGTCAGCACTTCCTGTGCCACAGGTAACCCCGCTCGTAGCTCGTGTCGGTCCTAGGGTGCGGACCAGTGTTCTCGGATGTTCAGCCGGCCTTCAGGGACCGACACAGTTGTGCGAACGGCCGGCCGGGAGGATTTCGGGAGTACCGGATCCGCCCGACCGGCATCGACTCACCAGCGGTAGTGCGCGAACGCCTTGTTGGCCTCGGCCATCTTGTGGGTGTCCTCGCGACGCTTCACGGACGCACCCAGACCGTTGCTGGCGTCGAGGAGCTCGTTCGCGAGGCGCTCGACCATGGTCTTCTCACGACGCTGACGCGAGAAGGTGACCAGCCACCGCAGGGCGAGGGTGGTCGAACGACCGGGACGAACCTCGACCGGCACCTGGTAGGTGGCGCCACCGACACGGCGGCTGCGCACCTCGAGGGCAGGCTTGACGTTGTCCAGAGCGCGCTTGAGGGTGACGACCGGATCGGTGCCGGTCTTCTCGCGCGCGCGCTCGAGTGCCTCGTAGACGATGCGCTCGGCGGTGGACTTCTTGCCGTCCAGCAGGATCTTGTTGACCAGCTGGGTGACGAGCGGCGACCCGTAGACCGGGTCGGCGATCAGGGGACGCTTCGGAGCGGGACCCTTACGTGGCATCAGCCCTTCTCCTTCTTCGCGCCGTAGCGGCTGCGCGCCTGCTTGCGGTTCTTGACACCCTGGGTGTCGAGCGAACCGCGGATGATCTTGTAGCGGACACCGGGGAGGTCCTTCACACGACCACCGCGCACGAGCACCATCGAGTGCTCCTGCAGGTTGTGACCCTCACCCGGGATGTAGGCGGTGACCTCGACGGAGCTGGTCAGACGCACGCGGGCGACCTTCCGGAGCGCCGAGTTCGGCTTCTTCGGGGTGGTGGTGTACACGCGAGTGCACACACCGCGGCGCTGCGGGCTGCCCTTGAGGGCCGCGGTCTTGACCTTGGCGGCCTTGTCGCGGCGGCCCTTACGGACCAGCTGATTGATGGTTGGCATCTACCGGCTTTCTCGTTGTCTGAAGACTGCTCGCACGAGCAACCTTGGCTGTTCTGAAATTAGGGATCCATCGGTTGGGGCAAGAGAGCCGCTGCCCCGCACCCACCCCTCGCGTGCACACGAGGTCGGGCGTGTCGCGTACCCCCACACAGGCAGCCGGGGGCTCGCTCCTGCGGTGATTCCACAGACCGCGCGCACGGCACTACCTCGCATAGGCACACAGATCGGCCCGGGCATGCCGGACACGACCCACAACGATACCCGGCGGCGCGGCGCAAGGTCAAAGCGAGCTGCGGGGGTCCGCTCGTCGCTCAACTGCTGAGGTCGAGGGTCAGTCGGGCCAGCGTGACGGCCGCCGCACACGGATCGGGAGGCACCGAGCCGGGCGCGTACTGCACCCACCAGCCGAAGATCCCCGTCGTGGACGCTCCGGCGGAGATGCCGCAGGACGCCGGGTCGTCGGGCGGGCGCATCAGCACGGCCCGCCGCCCCTCCACGGTCGTGTTCTCCACCGCGTATCCCAGCCGCTGCGCCGTCCCCCGCTCGGTGTCGAGGGACCCGGTCTCGAACCAGTTGAAGGTGACCTTCGCCGTCGCGCCCGCACCTGCGGTGTCCCACCGGCAGATCGCCCCGAAGAACCCGCGCTCGATCGCCTCGACACCGACCGCCTCCGCGATCTGCTCGTCGGTGACAGCATCGCACTCGGTGAGCAGGCGCGTGAACTCGGCGGAGGCGCCGCCCGCGCCGGCCCCCTCCGGCACGGCCTGCCCCTCGATCGTGCTGCCGCACCCGGCGAGCACCGCGGCCAGGGCCAGCAGCGACGGCAGCGTCGCCACCCGCGCCACCCGCGTCATCCGCGTCGTCCGCTTCACCGCTGTGCCCTTTCCGCGCTGAGCTCGGCCAGGTCGCGGGCCACCACGCACGCGTCCGCGGCCGGCGTGAAGAGCCCGTACGTGACGGACCAGTGCACGAAGTCGCCCCCGAACTGCACGCCGATCTCGCACAGCACGGTCTGCCCGAAGTCGTTCTGCGCCGAGCCCTGGAAGCCCGGGTTGCCGTCGATCTCCACGTCGATCGCGGGCCGGCCGATCAGGTCGGAACCGGCACGTTCGCGGCCGATCGGGCTGCCGCGGTACCAGGAGAACGTCACGCTCGGGCCGCCCGCCCCGACGAGTTCCCATTCGCATCCCACCGAGTTGCGGGTGACCTGCACGAACGACCCCAGCCCGAAGGCCCGGGCCACCTCGTCGTCGGTGACCGACCCGCATGCGCCGAAGAACGGGCCCGGCTCGGTCACCTGCAGAGTGGGCGACGCGCCGGCCGGACCCTCGGCCGGGTCCGAGCCGCACCCGGCGACGACGGCACCGACGAGTCCGAGGACCGCGACCGTGGCCAGCTTGGGAGGCATGCCACAAACCTAACCGGCCTGGTGCTGCGCCGCCGAACGCTGCCGGGCCGCGTCGAGCACCGTGTCGAGCTGCGCGGCCCAGTGCCGGACGATCTCGGCCCGGCGCCGCGAATCGTCGGTGAGGACGTCGGCGAGGCCGAGGCCGCGCGCGAGGTCGAGGGTGGCCTGCACCATGCGGTGCACCGTCGCGTCGGACTCGTCCACGCCGAGCTGCTCGACGGCGACGCGGTGGGCGACGCGGCCGAAGTGTTCCTCGAGGGGAACGATGCGGGCCCGCAGTTCCGGATCGGCCGCCGCGGCCGTCCACACCTGCAGCGCCGCCTTGAACAGGGTGCCGGTGTAGTAGCCGACGAGCCGGCGCACCACGGCCTCGGTGCGGGCGGCCCCGAGGGGCAGGTCCACGGTGTCGCGGCGGGCGAGATCCATACGACTGTCGAACATGAACTCGAGCGCCGCGGTGATGAGGTCCTCCCGGGTCGGGAAGTGGTGCTGGGCCGCGCCGCGGGACACGCCCGCCCGTTCGGCGACCACCCCCACCGTGGTCGCGCCCCACCCCAGCTCCGCGAGGCAGTCGATGCTCGCCTCGAGCAGCCGGCGGCGCGTGACCCGGCTCCGATCCTGCTTGGGCTGACGTGTCATCGCAGCGCGCCCCCGGCGGCGGAATCCGCGGGTGCGTCGTCCACCAGGACCCGTTCCATCTGGCGACGCCACACCGCCAGCTGGGGTTCGGTCAGCGGATCGCGGGGGTCGATGGCGTACCCGAGGGCCGCCCCGCGCATCGCCTGATAGATCAGGTCGCGCACCTCGACGAACCGGGGGCGGTTCGCGATCTCCGGACCGAAATTCGCGGTCGTCTGCTCCTTGATCATCCGGCCCAGGATGCGTTCGAGCGGCAGCAGCTCGGCCCGGAGTTCCTCGTGGCCGCGCGCGGCGAGCCACAGCTCCATCGACGCCCAGAAGTACGGCTGCCGGAAGTTCCACCACATCCGGTCGACCGCGGCGGCGATACGTTCGACCGGGTCGGCGGGCCAGGGATGGTCGCCGTCGAGGCCCTGGACCCCCTGGGCGGCGAGATGGTGCACGGCGGCGACGAGCAGGGCGTCCCGCGACGGGTAGTGGTGCAGCAGCCGCCCGCGGGACACGCCGGCCGCCTCCTGGATGCGCACGGTGGTGGCGTTGGAGTAACCGTGCTCGACGAGCACGGCCACCGCCGCGTCGAGGATCCGCTTGCGGGTGACGCGGCTGCGCTCCTGCTCGCCGCGACGGCGGACATCCGGGGACGGGCTGCTCATGGCGATCAGACTAGGCAGGTCGGCGCGTCAGCTCGCGGAGGGTGACCGTCGAGGCGAGACGCCCGGCCCGGGTGTCCTCGAGGGCCATGATGTTGATCGTGGTGACTCCGGCGGCCTCGAACGCGGCGAGGCGCTCGGCGACGTGACTGCGCGGGCCGACGAGGCACACGCCGTCGATCAACTCGTCCGGGATCGCCGCCTCGGCCTCCTTCTTCCGCCCGGCCAGGTAGAGGTCCTGAACGGTCTCGGCCTCGCGCTCGAAGCCGTAGGTGCGGGCGAGCTGGTTGTAGAAGTTCTTGCCCTTGGCGCCCATCCCGCCGAGGTACAGCGCCAGGTGGGGCCTGGCGCGGTCGCGCAGCTCGGCGACGTTGTCCCCGATCCCGACCTGGACGTTGACCACCACCTCGAGCTCCCCGAGCGCCGGGTCCCGCTTGGCCTTGCCTTCGGCGAGCGCGTCGCCCCACACCCGGTGCGCGTGCTCGGGGAAGAAGAACACCGGCTCCCAGGCCTCGGCGATCTCGGCGGCGAGGGCGACGTTCTTCGGGCCGAGCGCGGCGATCATGATCGGAATGCGTTCGCGCACCGGCTGATTGATGAGCTTGAGGGGCTTGCCGAGCCCGGTGCCGCGGTCGGCCGGCAGCGGGATCGTGTACTTGCGGCCGGCGTATTCGAGCTTCTCGCGCCGCCACACGGCCCGGCAGATGTCGACGACCTCGCGGGTCCGCTGCAGGGGCGCGTCGTACGGCACGCCGTGGAAGCCCTCCATCACCTGTGGGCCGGACGCACCGAGGCCGAGCACGAAGCGGCCGCCGGAGACGTAGTCCATGCCGGCGGCCGTCATCGCGAGCAGCGACGGCGTGCGGGTGTAGATCGGCACGACGCCCGTGCCGAGCTGCACCGTCGAGGTGCGCGCGGCCAGGTAGCCGAGCTGACTGAAGGCGTCGAAGCTGTACGCCTCGGCGACGAACGCGATGTCGAGTCCCACCGATTCGAGTTCGACGATCTCGTCGACGACCTGCCGGAAGTCGCCCGCGTAGTCGGGCTGGATGCCGAGTTTCATGACAGCCACTGTCGTACACCCACCACTATCCGGTCAACCCTGACCGTTTTACGGACCGTGTCACGAACGGCTCCACGACGGCGGCCGCTTCTGCAGGAACGCGGTCATCCCCTCGACCGCCTCCGCAGAGCCGAACAGCCGCGCCGACTGCTCCGCCAGCTCGTCGCCGTACCGGTCGAAGTCGGCGAGCATCCGCATCGTGGTGAGCCGCTTGGATTCGTCGAGCCCCTGCGGCGAGCATTCCCGCAGCTGGGCGAGGATCTCCCCCACCGTCGCCTGCGGATCGTCGGTCTCGACGGTGACCAGGCCGATCGCCGCCGCCACCTCCGGCCCGAACCGCTCACCGGTGAGGAAGTAGCGGCTCGCGGCACGGGAGGTGAGCCGCGGCAGCACCGTCAGCGAGATGATCGACGCCGCCAGCCCCAGCCGGGCCTCGGTCAATGCGAACGTCGACCGGGGCCCGGCGACGGCGAGGTCGCACGCGCCGACCAACCCCATGCCGCCGGCGCGCACGTGCCCGTCGATCCGCCCGATCACCGGCTTGGGCAGCTCCAGGATCGACCGCAGCACCGCCGTCATCTCCCGCGTCCGGGCGGCAGCCGCCGCCGCGGCGCCGCCCTCCGCGGTGCTCGCCTCGCTCAGGTCGGCGCCGGCACAGAAGGTGCCGCCCTCATGGGTGAGCACGACCGCGCGGACCCCGTCGTCGGCGGCCGCGTCGGCGAGTCCCTGCCGGAGCTGCGCCACGAGCCTGGCGGAGATCGCGTTGCGGTTGTGCGGCGAGTCGAGGGTCAGGGTGGCGAATCCCTCGCTCACGTCGTACCGGACGAACGTCTCGGACACCGGCGCTCCCCTCAGTACGACCGGGGCAGGCCCAGCGAGTGCTGGGACACGAAGTTGAGGATCATCTCCCGGCTCACCGGCGCCACCCGCGCGATCCGCGCCGCGCCGAGCATCGCGGCAAGCCCGTACTCGCGGGTGAGCCCACCACCGCCGTGCGTCTGGATCGCCTGGTCGAGCGACCTGATGCTGGCCTCGGCCGCGGCGTACTTGGCCATGTTCGCGGCCTCGGCGGCGCCGAAGTCGTCGCCGCTGTCGTACAGCACCGCGGCCTTCTGCATCATCAGCTTGGCCAGTTCGAGCTCGATCTTGCACTGCGCGAGCGGGTGCGCGATGCCCTGGTGCGCCCCGATCGGTGACTTCCACACGGTCCGTTCGTTGGCGTACCGCACCGCCGCGTCCAGCGCGTAGCGGCCCATGCCCACGGCCATCGCCGCGCCGAGGATCCGCTCCGGGTTCAGGCCGGCGAACAGCTGCATCAGCGCGGCATCCGGCTCCCCCACCAGCGCGTCCGCCGGCAGGCGCACGTCGTCGAGGAACAGGGTGAACTGGCGGTCCGGTTCGACGATGTCCATCTCCATCGGCGTCTTGACGAAGTTGTCCGCGTCGGTGGGGACGATGAACAGCGCCGGCCGCAGCTTGCCGCTCTTCGCATCCTCGGTGCGGGCCACGATGAGCACCGCGTCGGCCTGGTCCACACCGGAGATGTAGATCTTGCTGCCGCGCAGGATCCAGTCCTCCCCGTCGCGCCGCGCGACGGTGGTGATCTGGTGCGAGTTCGAGCCGGCGTCGGGCTCGGTGATGCCGAACGCCATGATCTTCGAGCCGTCGGCGAGCGCGGGCAGCCAGCGCTGCTTCTGCTCGTCGGTGCCGAACTTGGCGATGATGGTGCCGCAGATGGCCGGCGAGACCACCACCAGCAGCAGCCCGCAGCCCTGCGCGGCGAGTTCCTCCTGGACCAGGGCGAGTTCGTAGATGCCGGCCCCGCCGCCGCCGTACTCCTCGGGCAGGTTCACGCCCAGGAAGCCGAGCCGGGCGGCCTCGCGCCACAGCTCGGTCAGCGGTTCGCCCTTGCGGGCCTTGGGCAGCACGTAGTCGACGTAGTTGTAGCGCTTGGCCAGGCCCGCGACCGCGGCGCGCAGCTGCTTCTGCTCGTCGGTTTCGATGACGCTCATGGTTACTCCTCGATGTCGGCCGGGGCGGACGGTTCGCCGGACTCGGCGGGGGTGACGACGGCCAGCACGGCGCCCAGTTCGACCTGGGTGCCGACGGCGACGGGCAGCTCGGTGAGCACGCCCGCGGCGGGGGCCTTGACGATGTGTTCCATCTTCATCGCCTCGAGCCAGAGGACGGGTTGCCCGGCGGTGACCGCATCGCCGACCGCGGCCCCGATCCGGATCACCGACCCGGGCATCGGGGCGAGCAGCGAACCCGCGGCGACGTGGGCGGAGGGTTCGACGAACCGGGGGATCGCCCGCAGCCGCACCGGGCCGAGCGACGAGTCCACGTGCACCGCGTCGCCGTACCGCGCGACGTGGAACTGGCGGTGCACGCCGTCGATCGCGAGCACCACCCGGCGCTCGGTGTGCGCGACGAGGACGACGCCGGGGTGGTCGTCGACGATCAGGCCGGACCGGGTGAGCCGGTACCGCACCTCGTGTGCACCGCGGTCGCCCTCGTACCGTTTGACCTGCGGCTGCGACGGCAGGTTGCGCCAGCCGCTCGGCAGCCCGCGGGCGACCGTCGCGGCCGCGCGGTGGGCGGCGGCGTCCGCCAGGGCCGCGGCGAGCGCGGACAGCGATTCGGCCCCGGCGTCGGCGAGCGGCGCGGCGAGCGTGTCGAGCCCGTGGGTGTCGAAGAAGGCGGTGTCGGTGTTGCCGGCGAGGAATTCGGGATGCCGCAGCACGTTCACCAGCAGGTCCCGGTTGGTGCGCAGGCCGTGCACCTCGGCGCGGGCCAGCGACGTCGCGAGCATCCGCGCCGCGCGGTCCCGGGTCGGGGCGTACGCGATCACCTTGGCGAGCATCGGGTCGTAGTGCACGCCCACCGCCGAGCCGTCCTCGACGCCGGAGTCCAGGCGCAGCCCGGGCTCGCGCAGCACCTCGAACGCGGCGACGCGGCCGGGCAGCGCGAGACGGTGCACCGTGCCGGACTGCGGCCGCCAGTCCTGCGCCGGGTCCTCCGCGTAGAGCCGCACCTCGATCGAATGTCCGCTCGCCGGCGAGGGTTCGGGCTCGAGGCGGGCGGCGGCGGCGACCTGCAGCTGCAGGTCGACGAGGTCGAGGCCGGTGGTGCACTCGGTGACCGGGTGCTCGACCTGCAGGCGGGTGTTCATCTCGAGGAAGAAGAACTCGCCGTTCGCCGAACTCCCCGTCGCTTCGCTCGCCCCGGTCGCGAGGAATTCGACGGTGCCCGCGCCCTCGTAGTCGATGGCGTGCGCGGCGCGCCGGGCCGCCTCGAACAGCCGCTCCCGCATCCCGGGCGTGGCCTCGACGAGCGGCGACGGCGCCTCCTCGACCACCTTCTGGTGGCGGCGCTGGATCGAGCACTCCCGCTCCCCCACCGCCCACACGGTCCCGTGCCGGTCCGCGAGGACCTGCACCTCGATGTGCCGGCCCGTTTCGAGGAAGCGCTCGCAGAACACCGTCGGATCGCCGAACGCGGACTGCGCCTCGCGCCGGGCCGCGGCGAGCTGGTCGGGCAGCTCGGCCAGGTCGCGGACCACCCGCATGCCGCGGCCTCCGCCCCCGGCGGACGCCTTGATCAGCACGGGCAGGTCGGCTTCGGTCACCGCGGCAGGGTCCAGCTCGGCCAGCACCGGCACGCCGGCGTCGGCCATGATCTTCTTGGCCTCGACCTTCGAACCCATCCGGGCGATCGAGTCCGGGCCCGGCCCGATCCAGGTCAACCCCGCGTCGAGGACCGACCGCGCGAATTCGGCGTTCTCCGAGAGGAACCCGTATCCCGGGTGGATCGCGTCGGCCCCCGCCGCGCGGGCGGCGGCGATGATCGCCTCACCGCGCAGGTAGGTGTCGGCGGGGGCGGTGCCGGGCAGGCGCACCGCGGCGTCGGCCTCGGCGATGTGGGGGCTGTCGGCGTCCGCGTCGGAGAACACCGCGACGGTGCCGAGGCCGGCGCGTCGGCAGGAGGCGAACACCCGGCGGGCGATCTCGCCGCGGTTGGCGACGAGCACGGTGGTGACGGTGTCGGTGTGGTTCACTGCTGCCTCACATCCGGAAGACACCGAAGCTGTCGGTGCCCTCGATCGGCGCGTTGGCGATGGCCGACAGGCACATCCCCACCACGGTGCGGGTGTCGCGCGGGTCGATGACCCCGTCGTCGTAGAGCCGGCCGGACAGGAACATCGGCAGCGACTCCGCCTCGATCTGGTTCTCGATCGCCGCGCGCATCGCCTCGTCGGCGGCCTCGTCGAAGGCCTGGCCGCGCGCCTGGGCGGCGGCGCGTCCGACGATGGAGATGACACCGGCGAGCTGGGCGCCGCCCATCACGGCGGATTTGGCGCTGGGCCAGGCGAACAGGAACCGCGGGTCGAAGGCACGGCCGCACATGCCGTAGTGGCCGGCCCCGTAGGAGGCGCCGAGCAGGATCGAGATGTGGGGCACCTTCGAGTTGGAGACGGCGTTGATCATCATCGAGCCGTGCTTGATCATCCCGCGTTCCTCGTACTCGCGGCCGACCATGTAGCCGGTGGTGTTGTGCAGGAACAGCAGTGGCGTGTTCGCACGGTTGGCGAGCTGGATGAACTGGGTGGCCTTCTGGGATTCCTCGCTGAACAGCACGCCGCGGGCGTTGGCGAGGATGCCCACCGGGTAGCCGTGCAGACGGGCCCAGCCGGTGACGAGAGACGACCCGTAGAGCGGCTTGAACTCGTCGAAGTCGGAATCGTCGACGATGCGGGCGATCACCTCGCGCGGGTCGAACGGCACCCTGAGGTCGGGGGGCACGATTCCGAGCAGTTCCTCGGGGTCGTAACGCGGTTCGCGCACGTCGGGGTGGGGTTCGGGGCCCTGCTTGCGCCAGTTCAGGCGACGGACGATGCCCCGGCCGATCCGGATCGCGTCGGGCTCGTCGACCGCGTAGTAGTCGGCCAGCCCGGAGGTGCGGGCGTGCATCTCCGCGCCGCCGAGGGACTCGTCGTCGGATTCCTCGCCCGTGGCCATCTTCACCAGCGGCGGCCCGGCGAGGAACACCTTCGAGCGCTTCTCGATCATCACCACGTGATCCGACATGCCGGGAATGTAGGCGCCGCCCGCGGTCGAGTTGCCGAACACCAGCGCGATGGTGGGGATGCCGGCGGCGGACAGCTGCGTCAGGTCGCGGAACATGCGCCCGCCGGGGATGAACACCTCCTTCTGGGTGGGCAGGTCGGCGCCGCCCGACTCGACGAGGGAGATGACCGGCAGCCGGTTCTGCATTGCGATGTCGTTGGCGCGGAACCCCTTCCGCAGGGTCCACGGGTTGCTGGTGCCGCCGCGGACGGTGGGGTCGTTGGCGACGATCAGGCATTCGACGCCCTCGACGACGCCGATCCCGGTGACGGTGCTGCCGCCGACCGGGAACTCGGTGCCCCACGCCGCGAGCGGGGACAGCTCGAGGAACGGGGAATCCGGGTCGAGCAGCAGTTCGATGCGTTCGCGCGGAAGCAGCTTGCCGCGCTCGTGGTGGCGCCGGACGTACTTCTCCCCGCCGCCGGCGAGGGCCTTGGCGTGCTCGGTCTCGAGTTCGGCCAGTTCGGCGGTCATCGCCTCGGCCGCGGCGGCGTACTCCGCCGAGGCCGGGTCGACGGTCGTCTGCAGGATGCTCACGAGGTGTACCCCAATCGTTTCGCCGCGAGCTCGGTGAGGATCTCGGTGGTGCCGCCACCGATGCCGAGGATGCGCATGTCGCGGTACTGCCGTTCGACCTCGGACTCGGCCATGTAGCCGAGCCCGCCGAACAGCTGCACGGCCTGGTTCGCGACCCATTCGCCGGCCTCGACGGCGGTGTTCTTGGCGAAGCACACCTCGGCGACGAGGTCGCCGTCGCCGACGAGGGCTCGCTCGACGACGCGCCGGCCGTACACGCGCGCGACGTCGACGCGCCGGGCCATCTCGGCGAGGGTGCGCTGCACCGACTGCCGGGAGATCAGCGCCCGACCGAACGTCTCGCGGTCGCGGCACCACGCCACGGTGAGGTCCAGACACCGCTGTGCGCTCGAATAGGCCTGGGCCGCAAGGGCAATACGCTCCGAGACGAAGGCCTGGGCGATCTGCGCGAAGCCGCTGTTCTCGGTGCCGACGAGATTCTCGACGGGCACGCGCACGCCGACGAAGGACAGTTCGGCGGTGTCGGAGGCGCGCCAGCCCATCTTGTCGAGCTTGCGCGAGACGGTGAATCCTTCGGTGCCCTTCTCGATCACCAGCAGCGAGATCCCGGCAGCGCCGGGACGTTCGCTGCCGCCGGTGCGCACGGCGGTCACCACGAAGTCCGCGCGGCAGCCGGAGGTGATGTAGGTCTTGGCGCCGTTGACGACGTAGTGGTCGCCGTCGCGGACGGCGGTGGTGGTCAGGTGCCCGACGTCGGAGCCGCCGCCGGGTTCGGTGATCGCGAGGGATCCGATGAGCTCGCCCGCGAGGGTCGGCTCGACCCACTTCGCGATCTGCACCTCGTCGCCGGCGGCGACGAGGTGCGGCAGGGCGATGCCGCAGGTGAACAGGGAGGCGAAGGCACCACCGGAGGCGCCGGCCTCGTGGAATGCCTCGCACACGGTGAGGGTGTCCGCCGCGTCGCCGCCGGACCCCCCGACGGCCTCGGGGAATCCGGCGCCGAGCAGCCCGAGGGCGGCGGCCTTCTTGTGCAGTTCGCGGGGCAGTTCGCCGTCGCGCTCCCACGCGGCGAGGTGCGGCAGGACCTCGCGCTGGACGAAGGAGTGGACGGTCGAGCGCAGTTCGCGGCGTTCGGGGGTGTCCCAGATGCTCACTCGGGGTTCTCCATCTCGGTGTCCTCCAGGAGGGTCTCGGGGATATAGAGGTATCTGCTGCGCAGCCACTCGCCGAGGCCCTTGGCCTGCGGGTCGAAGCGGGCCTGCGAGGCGACGCCGCGGCCGAGGATGCCCTCGATCACGAAATTCACCGCCCGCAGGTTCGGCAGCACGTGGCGGGTCACGGTGAGATTCTTCGACTCGGGCAGAAGGGTTTTCAGCGCGTCGACGGTGAGGGTGTGCACCAGCCAGCGCCACTGGTCGTCGGTGCGCACCCACACTCCCACGTTCGCGTCGCCGCCCTTGTCGCCGCTGCGGGCGCCGGCGACGAGCCCGAGCGGCGCGTGCCGGGTGGGCCCGGCGGGTAGCGGTGCGGGCAGCTCGGGCTCGGCGACGGGTTCGAGTGGGCACGTCGGCGTGACGGGCGGGATCGGGACGCGGCTGCCGTCGGGCAGGACCGCCGTGTGCGGCACCTCGGCGGCGTCGACGTAGCCGGGGGTGAACACGGCGTACGGCTGGCCGTTGCCGGGCGGAGCGGTCAGCGAGAAGCCGGGGTAGCTGGCGAGCGCGTACTCGACGGCGACCGCGGAGAAGGCGCGGCCGACGACCTGCGGGTCGCGGTCGCGGACGGTGCAGCGCAGCAGGGCGCTGGCCGCCTCCTCCGTGTCGGCGTCCGGGTGGTCGGTGCGGGCGAGGGTCCACTCGAGCTCGGCCGGCCGGGCGGGCAGGCTCGCCTCCATCTGCCGGCGCACCAGCGCCGCCTTGGCCTCGATGTCGAGGCCGGTGAGGACGAACACCGCTTCGTTCCGGAATCCGGCGAGGGCGTTGAGGGAGACCTTCAGCGTCGGCGGGGGCGCCTCACCACGGACCCCGGTGATGCGGACCCGGTCCGGTCCGTCCTGGGTGAGCCGGACGGAGTCGAGGCGCGTCGTCACGTCGGGTCCGGCGTAGCGGCCACCGGTCACCTCGTACAGCAGCTGGGCGGTCACGGTGCCGACGGTGACCGCGCCGCCGGTGCCGGGGTGCTTGGTGATGGTGGAGCTGCCGTCGGCGTCGATCTCGGCGATCGGGAAGCCGGGCCGGTCGAGGTCGGCGATCTCGGTGAAGAACGCGTAGTTGCCGCCGGTGGCCTGGGTGCCGCACTCGATCACGTGTCCCGCCGCGACCGCGCCGGCCAGGGCATCGAAATCGTCCCGGGCCCAGCCGAAGTGGGCGGCGGCCGGGCCGGCGATCACGGAGGCGTCGGTGACGCGGCCGGTGACGACGAGGTCGGCTCCGGCGGTGAGACACTCGGCGATGCCCCACGCCCCGAGGTAGGCGTTCGCGGTCAGCGGCGGCGGATCGGCGGCCAGGCCGAGTTCGGCGGCGCGGGCGATGAGGTCGTCGCCCTCGACGTGCGCGACGGTGACGTCGAGTCCGAGCCGGCCGGCAAGGTCGCGCACGGCCGTCGCCAGCCCGGCGGGATTGAGTCCGCCGGCGTTGGCGACGATTCGCACGCCCTTGTCGACGGCGAGCCCGAGGCAGTCCTCGAGCTGGCGCAGGAACGTCTTGGCGTAGCCGAGGGCCGGGTCCTTCATCCGGTCCCGGCCGAGGATGAGCATGGTCAGCTCGGCGAGGTAGTCACCGGTCAGGTAGTCGAGTTCCCCGCCCTCGAGCATCTCGCGCATGGCCGCGAGCCGGTCGCCGTAGAAGCCGGAGCAGTTCCCGATGCGCACCGCGCGTCCGGTCGTGGGGGCGCTCACGCGGTGGCTCCTTCCGGGGCGCGGCCGCCGCCGGGCGGACCGGCGAACGCCTGCGCGAGATCGAGCCACGCCTCGGCGTCGGGTCCGGTGGCGACGAGGTCGGTGTCGGCCCGGTGGATCCGCTGGGTCACCAGCCGGCAGAAGTCGAGGGCGGATCCGGTGACGGTCTGGGCGGCGCCGTCGGGCCCCCAGGTCCACTCCTGCCCGTCGGGGGCGGTGAGGCGGACGCGGAACGGCTCGGCCGGCGGGGTGCGGTCGTGCACGGCGAAGGCGAAGTCGCGGGTGCGGACGCCGAGATGGGCGATGTGGCGCAGCCGGTGCGTGGGCGGGCGGGTGACGCCGAGCGCGTCGGCCACGTCGCCGCCGTGGGCCCAGGTCTCCATCAGCCGCGCCGTCGCCATGGAGGCCGCACTCATCGGCGGGCCGTACCAGACGATCTTGGTTCCGGCGGGGACGGCCGCGAGGGCGTCGGCGAGGGCGCGGCGGGCGGCACGCCAGTCGGCGAGCAACTCGGCCGGGGGGCGGCGGGCCTGTTCCCGCGCCCCGTCGTCGACGAACCGGTCCGGATCGGTGATCTCGCCGAGCCCGGCGACGAACGCCTCGGGGTCTTCGACGGCGGTGAGGGCGGCGCGATCGGTCCACAGCAGGTGGCCGATCTGGTGGGCGATGGTCCAGTCTTCGGCGGGGGTCGGGGTCGCCCAGCGCTCGTCCGGGAGGCCGGCGACGAGGGCGTCGAGGGACTCGCCCTCGGCACGCAGGTCGTCGAGAAGCGGTTGTAGCTCCGTCATGCGACCAGAGTCACACCCGGGGCGCAGAAAATCAAGCACTCGTGATTGTTTTTCTGGTTGCGGTCGCGCCTGCTGCCGATCGTGCTCCCGTGCGGCAACATTCGTCGCACACGGGACGGCGGATCCCCAGGGCCTCGGAGGACGGATGAGCGGCACAGCACCGGCGCCACGGGGCGGCAGCCGGACCGTGCCCGTTGCGGCCGTGCTCGGCTCGGTGCTCTCCCTGCAGTTCGGCGCGGCCTTCGCCAGCACCCTGTTCGACGACGTCGGCGCCCTCGGCACGGTCACGCTGCGGCTGACGCTCGCCGCGGTGATCCTGTGGGCGGTGGTGCGGCCGTCGGTGCGGCACTGGCGCCCGGCGCAGTGGCGCGGCGTGGTCGCGCTCGGGGCGAGCCTGGCCGCGATGAACGGCTTCTTCTACGTGGCGATCGCCCGGCTGCCGCTCGCGGCGGCGGTCACGATCGAGTTCCTCGGACCGCTCACCCTCGCGGCGGTGCTCTCCCGCCGCCCGCGGGACGCGCTGTGGGTGGCGCTCGCCCTGGCCGGTGTGGTGCTCCTCGGAGCGCGCGGCCTCGGCGGGGACGGCGACGCCCTCGACCCGGCCGGGGTCGGTTTCGCGCTGCTCGCCGCCGCCGGCTGGGCCTGGTACATCGTCGCGGGCTCGCACGTGGCCACCACCGTCTCCGGCGCGGCGGGCCTGACCGTCGCCACCACCGTCGCCGCGGCGCTCGTGCTGCCCCTCGGCCTCGGGACCGCCGGCGCCGGCCTGGCCGATCCCGCGATCCTGGCCGCCGGAGCGGCGGTCGCCCTGCTGTCCTCCGTGGTCCCCTACAGCCTGGAGATGCGGGCGCTGCGCGATCTGCCGAAGAACGTGTTTGCGATCCTCATCGCTCTCGAACCGGCGGCGGCGGCCCTGGCGGGCGCGCTGGTGCTCGGCCAGTGGGTCCAGCCCGTCGCGGCGGTAGGCATCGCGCTGGTGATCGTCGCCGGCGTCGGCGCCCTGCGCGGCAGCGGCGAGCCGCGCTAGCCGTCCGCGTCCCCGGGCGCGGCCTCCTGCCGCTCGTCCCCCGCCGGCTCGGCGCGTTCGTCCTGCGCGCGGTACGACGCGAGGAGCCGTCTTTCGGCGTCGCGCTTCGGGAAGGCGAAGAACACCAGGACCGCACCGGCGGCGACGACGAGAATGGCGGCGGCATACGCCTTCGTGTCCCCGTCCAGGAAGGCCGTGCGCGCGGCGGCCATGATGGCGTCGGCGTACTGCGGGTACCGCGCGGCGAGGTCGGCGGCGCTCGCGAACGACTTGGTCAACGCGGCCTGCGTCTGGTCGCTGATCTCGTCCGCCTCCGGCGACGAGGCGATCGCCGCCGAGATCGACGAAACGTATCCGGCGGTGAGCAACGCCCCGAGGATGGACTGCATCACGGCCCCGCCCAGATCGCGTTGCAGGTCGGCCGTCGCCGACGCCATCCCGGCCCGGGTCACCGGGACCGAGCCGGTCAGCGAGCGGGAGGCGGGCGTGCCTGCGAAACCGACCCCGATCCCCACGAGGGCGTACGCGAGGGCGATCTGCCAGTACCCGGAGGTCTCGTCCCACATCGTCAGCGCGACCGCGAGCCCGAGGAGGATGAACGCGTAGCCGAGCAGCAGGGTGGTGCGCGCACCCCGGCTCTCCACCATCCGGGCCGAGTACGGAGCCACCACGAGCATGCACGCGGCGGCCGGAAGGATCGTCGACCCGGCGGCGAGCGTGGAGTAGCCCAGCACGTTCTGCAGGAACTGCTGACCGACGAACATCGTCCCCATCAGGGTGCCGAACACGATGATGCCCGCCACCGCTGCCACCCAGAACGTCGGCCGCGCGGCCACCTTCAGGTCGAACAGCGGCTCGGGCACCCGTCGCTGCCGCCACACGAACACCGCGCCCGCCACGGCGGTGACGGCGGCGCAGACGAGCGCCGCCGTGCCTCGGCCGCTCTCGGGTGCGAGGTTGACCGTCAGGACGAGCGCCGCCACGAACAGCACCGACACGACCCCGCCGACATGATCGACCGGCCCGGAGGTCTCGTTGACGTGCGCGGGAATCAGCACGGCCGCCGCCACGAGGGCGACGGCGGCGAGCGGCACGGTGATCAGAAAGGCCGAGCCCCAGTAGAAGTACTCCAGGAGCAGGCCGGACAGCAGCGGTCCGAGCGCAGCGACCGCACCGCCGGTCGCCGACCACAACGCGATCGCGCGGGTCCGCGAGGCTCCCGACCACAGCGCGGTGATCAGCGCCAGCGTGGTGGGATACGCCAGCCCCGCGGCGAGACCACCGGCCAGCCGGGCCGCGAACAGCACCTCGACGCTCGGCGCGAAGGCCGCCACCAGACATGCGGGTATCGACAGCGCGACGCCGAGCACGAGCAGCTGCTTGCGCCCGTAACGGTCGCCGATCGCCCCCAGGTACAGCACCGACGCGGCCAGGCCCAGCGAATACCCGACGGCGACCAGGTTCAGTTCCGTCTGGCTCGCGTCGAAGGCCCGGCCGATCGCCGGCAGCGCGATGTTGGCAACCGAGAGATTGAGGTTCGCGACGGCGGCGACCAGGATCAACGTCGCGAGGACGGCCCCGGATCGCCGGGGGCTGCGATCGACCTCGACGGCCGTCACGGCCGCGACCCGTGGTACCGCGATGCGTCCATGTCCCACTCCCGGTGCCGGCTCGGCGCCACGCCGCGCTCGCTCGTACCCCCGGCGAGCTGTGTCCTCGACGATCATGATGACGCACCGGGCGCCGGATTCGGGCCGATCGCGACGATCGGTACGCGATCAGGCGCCGCGGACGATCATCCGCACCAGGTCCCCGGCCGGGCCGGCGAGCTTGCGGGGTGGGCGCCACACCGCGCGCAAGGTGCGGGCCAGATCCAGGCCCTCGACCTCGACGGTCCGCAATTCGCCGGACGCGAGGTGATCGGCCACGGCGAGGGTGCTGAGCACGGCCGGGCCGACGCCGCCGAGGGCCGCGGTGCGCACCGCGGCGCCGCTGCCGAGCTCGAGCAGCGGCGCCGGCCGCGCGAACTCCCGGAGGGCCAGATCCAGCGTGTGCCGCGTCCCGGAGCCCTCCTCGCGCACGACGAGCGGCGTCGCCGCCAGTTCGGCGACGGTGAGCGGACGCCGGCGCCGCGCCCACGGGTGCCCCGGCGTGACGACCACCACCAGCCGGTCCCGCGCCACCGGGGTGCTGTGCAGTCCCGGTGGGACGGTGGGAGCCTCGACGAACCCGACGTGGCACCGGCCCTCCGCGACCGCGTCGCAGACCTGCCGCGAGTTGTGGACCTGCAACTGGATCTGCACGTCGTCCCGGAGACCGCGGAAGCGGCCCAGCCAGCGCGGGATGAGGTGTTCGGCGACCGTCATGCTGGCCGCCACGGTCAGCTCGGCCTGCCGGTCGGCACTCAACGCCGCGGCGGCGTCGAGCAGGCGACGGGCGTCGGCGAGGGTCTGCCGCGCCCAATGCGCGACCACGGTGCCCTCCGGGGTGAGCGCGGAGCCGGCCCGCCCCCGGCGCACGAGCACGGTCCCCAGCTGCTTCTCGAGGCGGCGCACCGCCCGGCTGGCATTGGGCTGCGCGACGCCGGCGGCCCGGGCGGCCGCGCCGAGGCCGCCGTGGTCGTCGATGCCGACGAGCAGCTCCAGAGCGGCGAGGTCCGGCCAGCGAACCGTCGGCGAATGAGGTGACCGCGTCATGCGCGAATGATATGTCCGCCCACGACCCGGCGGTGTGAGGCAGACTGCAGGCCGTGGAACTTCGAGGGGTGGACGACGCGGCGGCGGTGCTCGCGGCCCAACCGTTCAGCGTGCTGGTCGGCGCCCGGGTCACCGCATACGAGCCGGGCCGCGCGGTGCTCGAGATCCCGCTGCGTCCGGAGTTGCTGCAGCAGTTCGGGTTCGTGCACGGCGGCGTGCTGGCCTACGCCGCGGACAATTCCCTGACCTTCGCGGCGGGAACCGTGCTCGGATCGTCGATCGTGACCACCGGGTTCACGATCGACTACCTGCGCCCGGGCCGCGGCACGCTGCTGCGGGCCGCGGCGACGGTCGTCGACTTGAGCCGGCGACAGGCGCTGTGCCGGTGCGAGATCGTCGCCGTGACCGAGGACGGCACCGAGACACGGGTGGCCGCGGCGCAGGGCGGCGCCCGGGTGATCGATCTCGACCGCCGTTCCGGCCGTGAGCCCGGATCCGGTTCGTAGGCAACGGCGCCGGCCCGGACGGATCGACTGATCGGGGACCGGAGAGAGGAAGACCGCGATGACGGATCACACCGCCGACGCCTGGGAGATCGCCGCGGCGTACGAGCGCTATGTAGGTCGCTGGAGCCGCCCGGTCGCCTCGAAGTTCCTGCAATGGCTGCCCCCTGCCGGCGCGGGCGCCGCGTGGTGCGATGTGGGGTGCGGGACCGGCGCTCTCGCACACGCCGTCCTTGTCGCCGAGGAACCGGCCCGGGTCGTCGGGGTCGAGCCGTCCGAGGGCTTCGCCGCGGCGGCCCGCACCACGGTCGACGATCCCCGCTTCGAGGTCCGGCCGGGTACCGCTGCGGCGATCCCGGCCGTGGACGGCGAGTTCGACCGCGTCGTATCCGGATTGGTCCTCAACTTTCTTCCCGATCCGATCGCGGGTCTTGTCGAGATGCGCCGCGTCACCCGAGCGGGCGGGACGATCGGCGGCTACGTGTGGGACTACGCCGAGGGCATGGAAATGATTCGCGCCTTCTGGGATGCGGCCGTCGAACTGGACGAGGCGGCGCGGGACCGGGACGAGGGTGTCCGCTTCCCGCTCTGCCGGCCCGATCCCCTCCACGACCTGCTCGCGTCTGCAGGTCTCACCGGGGTGCGGATCCAGCCCCTCGAGGTTCCCACCGTGTTCGCCGACTTCGACGATTTCTGGGCGCCGTTCCTCGGCGGTCAGGGACCCGCCCCCGGATATTGCATGTCGCTGCCGGCACGGCGCCGAGCCGAGCTGCGGACGGTACTCGATGCCCGCCTGCGCCGCGACCGAGCCGGTCGGATCGCGCTGACCGCCCGGGCGTGGGCCTTCCACGGCTCCGTGCCCGATTGACCCGGGAGTAGACCGCCCAGGCATACCTCGCGCTACCGCGGTGTGGCAGCGAGCGTGCCGTGGAGGTAGACGGCACGGATGCGTTGCAGCGCGTGGATGTCGATGGTCGCGTCGCCGTCGACGACGAGTAGGTCGGCGTCGTACCCGGCGCGGAGGGCGCCTTTGCGGTCGCTCAGACCGCAGGCATGTGCCGCCCGCGAGGTCGCGGTGGTGAGGGCCGTGGTGATGTCGGCGCCGCCGATGACCAGGTCGGCGACGGCCAGCGCCAGGATGCCGTGGGCCTTCCCGTCGCTGATGCCGGCGTCGACCCCGGAGACGACGTCGACCCCGGCGTTACAGAGCCGACCCGCCAACGCCTGTCGGGCTTCCCACGTCGTGCCGGTCTTCTGCTGCAGTGCGAGGACGGCGGGCGGCAGCGTCACATCGGGTCGTTTTCCCAGGGTCGGGCAGACGGCAATTCGGCTCCCGGCGAGTTGCCGGAGCACTGATTCGGGAAGGTCGATTCTGTGCTCGGTGAAGCAGCTACAGTGCTCGAGTCCGTCGACACCGGCCGCGATGGCCTGCCGGACCGCGGGTAGCCCGTGGGCGTGGGCGGTGACAGGCAGTCCGACGGCGTGGGATTCGTCGACGACGAGCCGGAGCTGGTCGAGGCGGTATTGGCAGGTGAGGACGTCGGTGCCGGCGGTCATGGTGCCACCGCTCGCCATGACCTTGACGATGTCGACACGACGATCTGCGCGATCGTGAATCGCAGCGCGGATCTCGTCGGGTCGTTCGGCGGCGCCGCCCATGTGCCAGCAGTGGCCCTGGTGGGTGGTGATCGGGGGGCCGGCCGCCACAACGGTCGGACAACGCGCGGGTGATTCCTGCACGAGTCGGTCCCGCCGGTCGACGACGGCCCAGTGTCGGTCGCCGAGGTCCCGCACTGTCGTGACACCGGCCGCGAGCTGATCGGCGAGACTGCGGTCGATGATCGCATCGAGTTCGTCGTCGGCGAGGCCGGGGAGCCGGTCGAGGGCGCCGTTGCGGGAGTCTCCGCAGAGATGGACGTGGCAGTCGACGAGCCCGGGCAGGACCGTAGCGCCGGGGTAATCGTGCAGTTGCCAGCCCACCGGCGGCGCGCATGTGGCGGGTTCCACCCCGATGATGCGACCGTCCCGGCAGAGCACCAGCGCCCCGTCGGGAAGTGTCCGCCCACCGTCGAATGCCCGCCGCGCCCGAATCGCCAGCAGGTCCTCGGCCGGTACTGCTCGTTCCACCGGGGCAGGCCGCGAGCGCGGCCCGTGACGTCCAGTGCCGGCGGCACCCATGGCCGTGTCGACGGCTGGTGGATGCACATGTTCACGGTAGTCTCCGGCGGTGCCGCTGTCGTCGGCTTCCGGCACCGGACACGGGACGGCGCGCATCGGCCCGCCTTCTCGAATGCGCCGCGGGAGGAGCGCCCGGTCTCGTCAGGAGCCTCGGCTCCTCGGCTGGAACGGCGACGGTGAGGCGGTCACACCTGCGACGTGACGATGAGCGTGGCGGCGGCGAGGGCCAGAACGACGACCGTGACGGTCAGGACGATGTTGCGCCACCAGTGATGCCTCGCGCGCCCCTCGATGAAGCGCCTCACCCGCGCCCGGTGCTCGCGCCCGCTCGTCACGAGCAGCACGAGCGCCGGCACCAGGCACAACAGGCCGATCACCACCACCACGGGCGCAGGGCCGGGCGCCAGGCGCAGGAACAGCAGGACCACCGCTCCCAGCCCGGTCGCCGTGCGCAGCCACGCGAGGGTGGTGCGCTCGGGCTGCAGCCCCGGGTCGTCGTGTCTCATCATCGGCCCGAACGCGGCGGCGCGGTCATATCAGGAGAGCCACGGCGAGGGCCACGGCGCCTACCGTCAGCATCGCCGCGAGCAGGAATGCGATCCGCGGCGGCGGCAGAGGACGTTCGGTGCGCATCGCGGCCTCGATCTGCAGCCAGCGCCGCAGGGCGGCGATCACCAGGATCGCGGAGAACACCAGCAACGTGCACGACAGCGTGGTCCGCACCACCGGCCCCACGACGTCGCCGGCGAAGGTCTCGAGCGCGACGGCCGCCGCGATGACGCCGAGCGCGGTGCGGATCCACGCGAGGAACGTGCGTTCGTTCGCGAGGGTGAAGCGGGCGTCGGGTTCGGCGCCTTCACGCAGCGCCCGCGGCCGCCAGTCGCGCAGAGGTCTGGTCACGCCGTCGACCCTATCCCGGTGCCGCCCGGGTAGACCGTCGAGGTGGGACGGCGAACCCGGTCAGGCGAGGGTGATTTCGCCGTTCTCGACGGTGACGGCCCTGCTGTCGAGGGGACGCGCGGCGGGTCCGTTCGCGACGGTGCCGTCGAGGTTGAACCGGCTGCCGTGGCAGGGACAGTTGATCGTGCCGTCCTGCACGGTCGCGACCGTGCAGCCCTGATGGGTGCAGATCGCGCTGAACGCGAGCACCTCACCCGCGGCCGGCTGGGTCACCACGACCTTCTGATCGGGGAAGACCTGTCCCCCGCCCACGGGAATGTCGGCGACGGCTGCGAGGGGCTGGCCTGCGGCCGCCTCGGCCGCCGCCCCGGTGCCGGCGTCCTCCGCCGCGGAGGTCTGCCCGGAGGCGGACTCGTTGCCGTAGGTGCTGCAGGCCGCCGTGGCGGCGACGGCGGCCACCCCGGCACCCAGGAGCACCGAACGGCGGCTGACGGGAAACTGCTCGAGATCCATTTTCCGGCTCCGATCGTGGGAGGGACAGTGGGGATGGGAGGGGCGGTGGGGCTGGAAGGGACAGTGGGGGTGGGACCGTCAGAACGTGACGCCCGTCGTGCGGAAGAAGTACAGCGCCGAGGTCGTCCACACGACCACGATCGCCGTGAACAGGGCACCGCCGGCCACCGGAACCGCCCATCCCGGCAGGCCTCGCCGGCTCAGCAGCAGCATCTTGGCCACGAACGCCCCGTAGAGGAGGCATCCCGCCAGCGAGTGCCACAGCACCCGCGGCTCGCCGGTGCGAAAACCGAGCGCGTACAGGCAGTGCACCGCGACGGGGACGGTGGCCAGCACCGCGAGTCGGCCCGACCACACGTGCAGGGTCCCGATCCAGCTCGGCGCCCGCAGTCCCGGCATCCGTCCGTACATCACGGCCGCCGAGGCGAGCTGAACCAGTGCGAGCACGCCGGCGAGGGTCGCCAGCCAGGCCTTGACGGCGGTCGGGCTGGAGAACCCGGCGACGTTGATCGAGAAGAAGGTCGGCTCGTGCACGCTGCCGTAGACACCGAGCCCGACCGCGACGAGGGCGCCCACCAGGAACGCGACCACGACAGGGGCCGTTCGCGGCGGTGCGACGGGATGGACCTGCGGTGTGCTCATCCGTCCTCCTCCCGGTGTCACCGTGCGGTGGCACCGTCAGAATGTGTCGCTGCCGGACACCGGGTCGGCGGTCACGACCACCCCGTCGACGACCGCCGTCCCGTCCGGCGCCAGGGCCGGGGCGGGCGCCGTGCCGCCGTCGCCGGCGCGGCGCACACCGGTGACCGTCCCGTTCTGCGTGACGATCCAGCTCGCCCTGACGTCGCCCACGTTCGCGAGGTAGAGGCCGGCCGGGGGTTCGGCCGGCGCGGCGTCGAAGGTCCAGCTCCGGTCACCGAGCCACAGGGTGCCGCGCACCGTCGTGCCGTCGAACTCGCCGTCGAGGCGGGCACCGTCTCGGCCCTCGAGCTCGAGCCTGCCGTCCTCCGCGTCGCCGGACAGCCACGACTCGACTGCGCTGCCGTCGCACGCGTATGCGACGGCGTCCTCGCCCTCGACGGCGATCGCGAGCGTGAGGGTTCCGGTGGCGACGGGGATCTGCGCGACGTAGGTGGCCTGCGCAGGGAAGGCCACGGCGGTCGAGGGCGCAGCCGTCGTGGTGGGGGCCGGCGCGGACGTGGCGGCCGGGCCGGGGGCGGGCGTGGGGCCTTCGTCCTCCTTGGAGACGTTGACCGCGAGCAGAACCGCGGCGAGCACCACCACCGCCGCCAACGTGATCAACGGCCCCCTGCGCACCATGGGGTCCCCTTGCCGGTCCGCACTTCAGTGATGATCTTGCGGTCGAATCTACTCCGCCGCGGCCCGCCTGCTCAGCGAATCGCCCGCATCAGTCGACGACGACGTCCGCACCGCGGGCCGCGGCCGGACGCGCCTTCAGCGGCTTGCGGGCGGGACCCTTGCTCACGGTCCCGTCCAGACGGAACCGGCTGCCGTGACAGTCGCAGACGATCTCGTCGGCCTCGACGCCGGTGATGTTGCAGCCCGAGTGGGTGCACAGCGCGACGAACGCCCGGTAGTCCCCGGCGACGGGTTGCGTCACCACGAGACGCTTGTCGGCGAACAGGACGCCGCTACCCACCGGGATGTCGGCCGCGGCGGCCACGACCGCGGCGTCCGGACCGGGCTCCGGCGGCGTGGTCGGTGCGGCGGAGGTGCCGTCGGCGCCACCCTGGTCGGCCTCGGCGCCGCACGCGGACAGGACTGCGGCGGCCGCGACCGCACCGGCACCGCCGAAGAGGGCGCGCCGGCACAGACGCGGCTGTCCAGGTGCCTCGTCCGTCGCGGCGGGGCCTCGGTGGGTGGGTTCAATGCTCATGGGGTCGTCCGTTCGGGTCGCCGTCGTGCTGCCGGAACGAGGTTAGCCGCAGACACGAAGAGGGGGCCGCGACGTACGTCACGGCCCCCTCGGGACGGCCGGCTAGTGGACGGCCACCGGCTGCAGTCCCTCCCCGGCCGGATGCTTGACGCGCGTGCGCGGCAGGAACAGCGCCGGGATCACCGCGAGGGCCATGAGGACGGTCGCGACGAGGAACGTGGTCGCGAACGCGTCCGCGAGCGAGGTGAGGATCGACTCCTGCACCGGTGCGGGCAGCTGTTCGAGAGCTGCCGGGTCCATCTGCCCGCCGCCCTCGGGCGCCCCCGCCGGGGTCGCCAGGCGGCTGCTCAGGATCACCGACATGGTCGCGGTGCCCACGGAGCCGGCGGCCTGCTGGACGATGTTCATCAGCGTCGACCCGCGGGCCACGCTCTGATGAGTCAGCGTCTGCAGCGCGGCCGTCATCGTCGGCATCATCGTGGCACCCATGCCCATGCCCATGACGAACAGCGCACCGAGCAACAGCACGTACGACGTGTCCGTGCCCACCTGCGTGAAGACGGCCATGCCGAGCGTGACGAGGGTCAGGCCGACGAGCACAATCTTCCCGGGCCCGATCCGGTCGACGAGCCGGCCGGCGACCGGCATGGTGAGCATGGCGCCGAGGCCCTGCGGCGCGAGCAGGATGCCCGCCGCCAGGGTCGACTCGCCCCGCACCTGGAGGAAGTAGCTGGGGAACAGCAGTCCTGCGCCGAAGAACGCGATCGCGAACACCGACATGGTGAGCACCGCGAACGTCAGTTGGCGGTTGCGGAACAGGTACAGGTCGATGAGCGGGTTCCGGGCACGCAGGGCGTGGAACACGAACGCGACGATCAGCACGGCGCCGATCGCGCCCGGAACGAGGACCCGCGTCGCGGCGACGGTGCCGACCTCCGGGATGGACGAGACTCCGAACAGGAACAGCGCCAGGCCCGGCGACAGGAGCGCCATGCCGACGAAGTCGAAGGACTCGGACCGGCTCGGGCGGTCCTTCGGCAGGATCAGCACGGAGGCGACGAGAGCCACGACGCCGATGGGCAGGTTGATCAGGAAGATCCAGTGCCAGCTGGCGGTGTCGATCAGCCAGCCGCCGAGGATCGGGCCGCCGATCGGGCCCAGCAGCATCGGGATGCCGAGCACCGCCATCACGCGGCCGACCCGGTGCGGCCCCGCGGCGTGGGTCATGATCGTCATGCCCAGCGGCATGAGCATGCCGCCGCCCAGGCCCTGCACCACGCGGAACCCGATGAGCGACGTGATGTCCCACGCCATGCTGCACAGCACGGACCCGGCGACGAACAGGACGAGGGCGGCGAGGTACAGACGCTTGGTGCCGAACCGGTCCGCGGCCCAGCCCGTGAGCGGAATCACGCTGGCCAGCGCCAGGGTGTAGGCGGTCATCGTCCACGCGACGGTCGCGTAGCTGGAGTCGAAGTCCTCCATGAACGTCGGCACGGCGACGGAGACGACGGTCACGTCGAGGATCGACATGATGGCGCCGAGCACCACCACCGACGCGATCTTCAGAACTGCCGCGTCGAGCTTGTCGCTCGCCGGCGCGGCGGCCGGGCCCGCATGGGGGGCTGTCATGGGTGGGTCCTCTCGAGGCGCGATGGCAGGCAGACCTGCCGGGATGGGATCGAGGGGCCGGGCACGGTCGTACCGTGCGGCGACGACCATCTCGGTGCGAGCCGCGTGTCACTGCCGGCGCGAGCCGCGTGTCACTGCCGGCGCGAGCCGCGTGTCACTGCCGGCGCGAGCCGCGTGTCACTGCCGGCGTGGGCCGCGTGTCACCCTCGACGTGCCCGGCGACCAGCGCGCGCCCCGACAGCGCGGCGGATCGACATCCCGGCCTGCGCTCCCCCGGCGGACGTCGCCGCGGGCGGTGCCGGGCACCGCCGAAAGATACTAGTCCCGACGCAGGCGGAGCCCCAACCGATTATCGGCGCACCAGACGCAGCAGGCTTCGCCCCGGCCGCGGGCGCCCGGCCGCGGTCTCGGTGAGGCGGGCGCGGTCGGTCAGCTTGACGCGCGGCCGTCCGGCGGCGCGGCCGGCCGCCCGCTCGGCCTCGTCGATCTCGTGCCATCCGCTCAGGCCCACCCGGGTGGGCCGCCGCTGCCCGAGCAGGCGATCGAGTTCCCGCCGGCCTCCGGCCGGACGCGCGAGCCGGCCGGCGTCGAAATCGGCGAGCAGGGCCGTGACCGTCTCCTTGGCGCACGCCTTGTTGGTTCCGATCACGCCGCTCGGACCGCGCTTGATCCACCCGGTGACGTACACGCCGGGTCCGGCAGCGGTGACCCGCCCGCCCTCGTTGGGGACGATCCCCCGTCGCTCGTCGAACGGCACTCCCGGGAGGGGGACCCCGCGGTAGCCGATCGAGCGCAGCACCAGCTGCGCGTCGAGGTGCAGGGCCTGCCCGGCCGGCCGGGCGACGAGCGCACCGTCGTCGCCGGCGATCAGGTCGTTGCGCACCGCGCGCAGTCCGGTGACCCGTTCGGTGCCCTCGATCTCGGTGGGCGACACGAGGTAGCGGAACACGATGCGCTTGTTCCCCGGCCGGGGCTCGCGGCGCGCGTACTCGCGCGCGAGCCGCATGCGCATCGCGACCGCCGGGTCCGCGGCGGCGAGCGCCGCGCTGTCGGGATCGAGCTCGAGCTCGGTCTCGTCGACGACGACGTCGACGCCGTTCAGATCGCCGAGGGCGAGGAACTCGGGGTTGCTGTAGGCCGCCTGGGCCGGGCCGCGGCGGCCCAGCAGGACGACCTCGCGGATGTTGCTCCGGCGCAGCGCCTCGAGGGCGTGATCGGCGATGTCGGTGCGGGCCAGCTCGTCGACGTCCATGGTGAGGATGCGGGCGACGTCGAGGGCCACGTTGCCGTTGCCGACCACGACCGCGCGTTCGCCGGAGAGGTCGAAGCTCCGGTCGGCGTAGTCGGGGTGGCCGTTGTACCAGGCGACGAACTCGGTGGCGGCGTGGCTGCCGGGAAGGTCCTCGCCGGGGATGCCGAGGTTGCGGTCGGCGGACGCCCCGGTCGCGTAGACGACGGCGTGGTGATGGGCGAGCAGCTCGGCGTGGTCGATGTCGCGGCCGACCTCGACGTCGAGGTGCAGGGCGAACGCGTCGCGGCGGAACGACCATTCGAACGACTCGGTGACGGCCTTGGTGCCGGGGTGGTCGGGCGCGACACCGCTGCGGACCAGGCCCCAGGGGGTCGGGAGCCGGTCGAACATGTCCACCTCGACGTTCGAGCGCTCGAGCAGTTCCTGCGCGGCGTAACAGGCCGCCGGACCGGCACCGACGACCGCGACGCGCAGGGTGCCCTGCCCCCGCGGCGGGGCCGGGACGGGCGTCAGCGGGATCCAGCTCTCGGGCATCGGGTGCGCCGTGTAGTAGTCGGCGTTGATGTCCTTGAACCGGGCCTGAGCCTCGGTGAGCCGGTCCTCCGGGAAGATCGCCTCGACCGGGCAGGCGTCCGCGCACGCGCCGCAGTCGATGCAGGCCTGCGGGTCGATGTGCAGCATCTCGGTCTGCGCGAACTCCCGCTCCTCGGGCGTGGGATGGATGCAGTTCACCGGGCACACGGCGACGCAGCTCGCGTCGTTGCAGCACGTCTGGGTGATCACATAGGCCATGTCGTGTCCTCGAAGAGCCGGGACCGGATTTCATGTGACATCCGGTAACAGTTAACTCCACTGTAGCCTCGGTGTCTCGCCCCTCGCAAGATTCGCTGCAGCCCTGCTCCGCAGCTGTCAGAATCGGCAGGGCCCGACGACGAGCAGGGGGACGAATGAGTTCGGACACGGCCGCGAAACCGGCACCGGAGAAGTCCGCGGCGGAGGACGCGCTGGCGCGACCCCTCGGGGCCGCTCCCCCGCCCGACGACGCGTTCCGGTCCACGCGCACGGTGCGCACCGGCGACGTCGACAGCCGGGAACGGCTCCGTCTCGACGGCGTGGCCCGCTACCTGCAGGACATCGGCACCGACAACCTCGACGCCGTCGACGCCACCGCCACCGACCCGCTGTGGATCGTGCGCCGCACCGTCGTCGACGTGCACCGGCCGGCCCGCTTCCGCGAACAACTCGAACTGCGCCGGTGGTGCGACGCCTTGTCCACGCGATGGGCCAACGTCCGCGTGCGGCTCGACGGCACCGGCGACGCCCTGATCGACACCTCGGCGTTCTGGATCAACATCGGGCCCACCAACGGGATGCCGGCCCGGATCAGCGACCGGCTCTGGGAGCACATGGCCCGCCATGCGGAGGACACCCGCCTGCGATGGCGGGCATGGCTGCCGCCCACGCCGTCCGACGACGCCGACGCCGGCACGGCCTTCCCGCTACGGGCCACCGATATCGACCCGTTCGACCACGTCAACAACGCCGCCTACTGGCACGGCATCGAGGAGCACCTGGCCGGCCGGCCGGAGCTGCAGACCGCGCCGTACCGTGCGGTGATCGAGCACCTTCGGCCGGTCGTCGCCGGCGACGCGCTGGTCCTGCGCGCCCGTCACGACACCGACTCGCTGACCCTGTGGTTCACGGTCGGCGACGAGGTGCGCGCGGTGGCACGCGTCGGCCGCCGGTGACCGCCACCACCTAGGGTGAACCCATGACCCGCACCCTGATCCTGTTGCGGCACGGGAAGTCCGCGTACCCGGACGGCGTCGCCGATCACGAGCGCCCCCTCGCCCCACGCGGACGACGCGAGGCCGGTCTCGCCGGACGCTGGCTGCGGGCCCACCAGCCCCCGATCGACGCCGTGCTGTGCTCGAGCGCGACGCGCGCCCGCAAGACCCTGGCGGAGGCCGCCGTCGAGATCTCCACGGAGTTCCTCGACGACCTCTACGAGGCCACGCCGGGGAAGATCGTCGACGCGATCCGCCAGGTCCCGGACGACGTGTCGACGCTGCTCGTGGTGGGCCACGAGCCCGTCCTGTCGGCGACGACGCTGCTGCTCGCGGACGACCACGACTCGGACGCCGCCCGTCAGATCATCGAGAAGTTCCCGACCTCCGCGGTGGCGGTGCTGGCGGTGCGGGGGCCGTGGCACGACCTGGGCCCGCGTGGTGCCGCCCTGGTCGACTTCCACATCCCGCGCTGACCGGGAATTGCCCTACCTCGCCGCGGCGGCGAGCGCCTCGAGATAGGCGTCGATGCCCCACGTCAGCGACAGCACGGTCGGCGGCGACACCGCGGCGATGAGCTCGGTGCCGTTGACCTTCGCGACCCGCCCGTCGGTCACCTGCTGCATGGTCCGCGCCCACGGCTGGGCGAGCGTGCGCTCCTGGGCCGCGGCGTCGTCGGCGTAGGAGAGCAGGATGTCGCTGGTGAGCTTGCCGGCCTCCTCGAAGCTGAGGGTGAAGTAGAAGCCGGACTCGTCGGCGCTCAGCTCGGCCACGCTGGGTGCGCTCACCAGACCGAGATCGGTGAGGAACTCCACGCGCGAGTCGGCCGGCTTGTAGACGTAGAAGGTGTCGCCGGTGTCCCACACCGCGGCAACGGTCCTGCCCCGCAGCTGCGGATAGGCTGCCGCCTTCTCCGCGATGGTGGCCTCGGTGTCGGCGATCAGCCGGGCCGCCTCGTCGGATCTGCCGAGCGCCCGCCCGACTGTGGCGACCACGTCGCGCCACGGGGTGGCCCACGGCTCGTCCGGGTACGCGACGGTCGGCGCGATCCGGCTCAGCGTCTCGTACTGCTCCCGGGTGAGCCCGGAGTAGTTGGCGAGAATGACGTCCGGCCGCGCCGCGGCGATCTGCTCGACCGGCACGTCCGTGCCGTCGTTCGGCAGGACGGCCGGTGTCTCGGCACCCAGCTCGGCGAGCCGGTCCCCGATCCACGGCAGCACCCCCTGCGCGTCGCCGCCGTAGGACTGGGCCGGGATGGCAACGGGCACGACGCCGAGCGCGAGCGCGGCGTCGGTGCTGCCGAAGCCCCACGTGACCACCCGCTCGGGTTCGGCGTCGAGCGTGGTGCTGTCGAGGGCGTGTTCGATCGTGACCGGGAACGCGCCTCCGGCCACGGACGACTCGCCGGCCTCATTGCTCCCCGACGAGCACGCGGTCAGGACGAACGTGAGAGCGAGTCCGGCTGCGGCGAGCAGCCTGGGGATTCGGGTCGACGGCACCGGCGTTCCCTTCGGGTTATTAGGAGTGCCTATCCAAACTAGTCGACGGCCGGCGCGGCCGTGTCGTCTACCCCGGAAACCAGGAAGGCCCCGCCCCCGAAGAGAAGAGGGCGGGACCTTCGTGGCCACGGCAGAGAGCCGGGCCGCAGCCGGTTTCCCGGCCGCGGCGACGGATCTACCGGTAGTCGCTGGAGTAACCGTAATCGTCGAGCGGAACCGCAGCGCCGGTGTTCTGGCCGAAGCCCTCCGGCGAGTAGTACTGATCCTCGTACGACGGGATCGCGTACGCGGCCGCGCGGGCCTCCTCGGTCGGCTGCACCTGGATGTTCCGGTACCGGTTGATGCCGGTGCCGGCCGGGATCAGCTTGCCGATGATCACGTTCTCCTTCAGACCGATCAGCTTGTCCGAACGGCAGTTGATCGCCGCGTCGGTCAGCACGCGAGTGGTCTCCTGGAACGACGCCGCCGACAGCCACGAATCGGTGGCCAGCGACGCCTTGGTGATACCCATGAGCACGGGACGACCGGCAGCCGGCTCGCCGCCCTCGGCGACGACCCGCCGGTTGGAGGCCTCGAACTCGCTGCGCTCGACCAGCGAACCGGGCAGGAACTCCGTCGAACCCGAGTCGATGATCGTCACGCGACGCAGCATCTGGCGCACGATGACCTCGATGTGCTTGTCGTGGATCGACACACCCTGGCTGCGGTACACCTCCTGAACCTCGTTCACGAGGTGGACCTGCACCTGGCGCGGACCCATGACACGCAGCACCTCGTGCGGATCGGCAGCACCCTCGAGGAGCTGCTGACCGACCTCCACGTGGTCGCCGTCGGCGAGGATGCCCTCGGTGCCGTTCGCCTTGCGGATCACGTGCAGACGCTGACGCTTCGACAGCTTGTCGTACACGACCTCCTCGCCGCCGTCGTCCGGGACGATGGTGATCTTGTAGAAGCGGTCGTCGTCCTCGAGGCGCACGCGGCCGGAGACGTCGGCGATGGGCGCCTTGCCCTTCGGGACGCGGGCCTCGAACAGCTCCTGCACTCGCGGCAGACCACCGGTGATGTCCTCACCGACGCCACCCTGGTGGAACGTACGCATCGTCAGCTGCGTACCGGGCTCACCGATCGACTGCGCGGCGACGATACCGACGGCCTCGCCGATGTCGACGAGCTTGCCGGTCGCCATCGAGCGGCCGTAGCAGGTGGCGCACACGCCGGTGCCGGTGTCGCAGGTCAGCACGGAGCGGACCTTGACCTTCCGGATGCCGGCGGCCAGCAGGGCCTCGATCGCCGGGTCGCCGAGGTCGCTGCCCCGGGTGACGACGACGTTGCCGTCCGCGTCGACCGCATCGGTGGCCAGCGTACGGGCGTACGTGCTGGTCTCGATGTGGGCGTCGCGCACCAGGCGGCCGGTCTCGTTGCCCGCGCCGTCGCGCTCGGGCTCGGCGATGACCATCTCGATACCGCGCGGGGTGCCGCAGTCGGTCTCGCGGACGATGACGTCCTGCGACACGTCGACCAGACGACGGGTCAGGTAACCCGAGTCGGCGGTACGGAGCGCGGTGTCGGCCAGACCCTTACGGGCACCGTGGGTGTTGATGAAGTACTCGAGCACGGTCAGGCCCTCACGGAACGAGGACTTGATCGGGCGCGGGATGAACTCACCCTTCGGGTTCGTCACCAGACCCTTCATGCCCGCGAGCGAGCGGATCTGGGTCATGTTGCCCGCGGCGCCGGACTTCACGATCGTGGGGATCGGGTTGTCGTCCGGGTAGTGCGCCTCCATGGCCTGACCGACCTCTTCGGTCGCCTCCTGCCACAGCTTGACGAGCGAGTCGCGCCGCTCCTCCTTCGAAAGGGCGCCACGAGCGAACTTGCGCTCGAGCTGATCCGCGGACGCCTCGTAGCGCTCGAGGATCTCCTTCTTCTCCGGCGGCACCAGCACGTCGGCCATCGACACGGTGACACCCGAGCGGGTGGCCCAGTAGAAGCCGGCGTCCTTGAGCTTGTCGACGGTCTGCGCGACGACGATCATCGGGTAGCGCTCGGCCAGATCGTTGATGATCGCGGCCTGACGCTTCTTCGGCATGACGTCGTTGACGAAGCCGTAGTTCACCGGCAGCAACTCGTTGAACAGCACGCGACCGAGCGTGGTCTGCACGGTCCAGCCGTCACCGTAGTTCCAGCCCTCGGGGAACAGCTCGGCCTCGACGTCCTTCGGCGGGCGCTGCTGCGTCAGGCGCACCTTGATCGGGGCCTGCACCGAGAGCACGCCGCGGTCGACGGCCATGATGGCCTCGGCCGGGGACGAGTACACGCCCTGCTCCGGCTCGTCGTCGGTGGCCGGCCGGTACGCGCCCGGCGCGTCCTCGACCAGGCGGGTCAGGTGGAACAGACCCGTCACCATGTCCAGACGCGGCATGGCGAGCGGACGACCCGACGCCGGCGACAGAATGTTGTTCGACGACAGCATGAGGATGCGGGCCTCGGCCTGCGCCTCCGCGGACAGCGGCAGGTGCACGGCCATCTGGTCGCCGTCGAAGTCGGCGTTGAACGCCTCACACACGAGCGGGTGCAGCTGGATGGCCTTGCCCTCGACGAGCTGCGGCTCGAACGCCTGGATACCGAGGCGGTGCAGCGTGGGAGCACGGTTGAGCAGCACGGGGTGCTCGTTGATGACCTCTTCGAGGACGTCCCACACCTGCGGGCGCTGCCGCTCGACCATGCGCTTCGCGGACTTGATGTTCTGCGCGTGGTTCAGGTCGACCAGGCGCTTCATCACGAACGGCTTGAACAGCTCGAGCGCCATCAGCTTCGGCAGGCCGCACTGGTGCAGCTTGAGCTGCGGGCCGACGACGATGACCGAACGGCCGGAGTAGTCGACGCGCTTGCCGAGCAGGTTCTGGCGGAACCGGCCCTGCTTGCCCTTGAGGAGGTCGGACAGCGACTTCAGCGGACGGTTGCCCGGGCCGGTGACCGGCCGGCCACGACGGCCGTTGTCGAACAGCGCGTCCACCGACTCCTGCAGCATCCGCTTCTCGTTGTTGACGATGATCTCGGGGGCGCCGAGGTCGATCAGTCGCTTGAGGCGGTTGTTGCGGTTGATGACGCGGCGGTACAGGTCGTTCAGGTCGGAGGTCGCGAAGCGGCCACCGTCGAGCTGCACCATCGGACGCAGCTCCGGCGGGATCACCGGCACCGCATCCAGAACCATGCCCATGGGCGAGTTGCCGGACTGCTGGAACGCCGCGACGACCTTCAGTCGCTTCAGGGCGCGCAGCTTCTTCTGGCCCTTGCCGCTGCGGATGGTCTCGCGCAGCGACTCGGCCTCGGCGTCGATGTCGAAGTTCTCGATGAGCTTCTGGATCGACTCGGCGCCCATCGCGCCGGTGAAGTACTCGCCGTAGCGGTCCTGCAGCTCGCGGTAGAGCAGCTCGTCGACGATCAGGTCCTTCGGCTTGAGCTTGGTGAAGGTGTTCCAGATCTCCTCGAGCCGGTCCAGCTCACGCTGGGCGCGGTCGCGCAGCTGACGCATCTCGCGCTCGCCGCCGTCCTTGACCTTGCGGCGGACGTCGGACTTGGCACCCTCCGCCTCGAGCTCGGCCAGGTCGGCCTCGAGCTTCTGCGCGCGGGCCTCGAGGTCGGCGTCGCGCTGATCGGCGACGGACTTCTTCTCGACCTCCATCTCGGCCTCGAGGGTCGAGAGCTCGTTGTGGCGCAGCTCGTCGTCCACTGCCGTGATGACGTAGGCGGCGAAGTAGATGATCTTCTCGAGATCCTTCGGCGCCAGGTCGAGCAGGTAGCCGAGGCGGCTCGGCACACCCTTGAAGTACCAGATGTGCGTGACCGGCGCGGCGAGCTCGATGTGGCCCATGCGCTCACGACGCACCTTGGCGCGAGTGACCTCGACGCCGCAGCGCTCACAGATGATGCCCTTGAAGCGGACACGCTTGTACTTGCCGCAGTAGCACTCCCAGTCCCGGGTGGGGCCGAAGATCTTCTCGCAGAAGAGGCCGTCCTTCTCGGGCTTGAGCGTGCGGTAGTTGATGGTCTCCGGCTTCTTGACCTCGCCGTACGACCAGTTGCGGATGTCCTCCGCAGTGGCCAGGCCGATGCGGAGTTCATCGAAGAAGTTGACGTCGAGCACGTAACTTCCTTTCCCCTTTACGGGTTTTGTTGCTGCTAGTTGTCGCTATCGCTGCCGGGGCCCGATGAGATACGCGCCGGCTGAGCGGGGCGTATCTCATCGGGTCGGCTCCTAGTTCGCGAGGTCGTCGACCGTGGCCGACTCGTTGCGGGAAAGGTTGATGCCCAGGTTGGCCGCCGCCCGCTCGAGGTCCTCGTCGTCGCCGTCGGCCATCGCGATGGCCGCGCCGTCGCTGGACAGCACCTCCACGTTCAGGCACAGCGACTGAAGCTCCTTGAGGAGCACCTTGAAGGACTCGGGGATGCCCGGCTCCGGGATGTTCTCGCCCTTCACGATGGCCTCGTAGACCTTCACGCGGCCCACCACGTCGTCCGACTTGATGGTGAGCAGCTCCTGCAGCGTGTATGCCGCACCGTAGGCCTGCATGGCCCAGCACTCCATCTCACCGAAGCGCTGGCCACCGAACTGCGCCTTACCACCGAGCGGCTGCTGGGTGATCATCGAGTACGGGCCGGTCGAACGCGCGTGGATCTTGTCGTCGACCAGGTGGTGCAGCTTGATGATGTACATGTAGCCGACCGACACCGGGTACGGGAACGGCTCGCCGGAGCGACCGTCGAACAGCGTCGCCTTGCCGTCGGGGCCGACCATGACCTCGCCGTCGCGGTTCGGCAGCGTGGAGCCCAGCAGGCCCGTCAGCTCGTCCTCGCGGGCACCGTCGAACACCGGGGTGGCGATGTTGGTGTTCGGCTCGGCGGCGAGCATGTCGTCGGACAGGTTCTTCGCCCACTCCGGACGCTCGCCGTCCCCGGCCACCTGGACGTTCCAGCCGGCCTTGCCGATCCAGCCGAGATGCGTCTCGAGGATCTGGCCGATGTTCATACGACGCGGAACACCGTGGGTGTTGAGGATGATGTCGACCGGGGTGCCGTCGGGCAGGAACGGCATGTCCTCCTGCGGGAGGATCTTGCCGATGACGCCCTTGTTGCCGTGCCGGCCGGCGAGCTTGTCGCCGTCCTGGATCTTGCGCTTCTGCGCCACGTACACGCGGACCAGCTCGTTGACACCCGGGGGCAGATCGTCGTCGTCCTCGCGCGAGAACACGCGGACGCCGATGACCTTGCCGGTCTCGCCGTGCGGCACCTTCAGCGACGTGTCGCGCACCTCGCGGGCCTTCTCGCCGAAGATCGCGCGCAGCAGCCGCTCCTCGGGGGTCAGCTCGGTCTCACCCTTCGGGGTGACCTTGCCGACGAGGATGTCGCCGTCGCGCACCTCGGCGCCGATGCGCACGATGCCGCGCTCGTCGAGGTCCGCGAGGACCTCGTCGGAGACGTTGGGGATGTCGCGGGTGATCTCCTCGGCACCGAGCTTGGTGTCGCGGGCGTCGATCTCGTGCTCCTCGATGTGGATCGAGGTGAGCACGTCCTCCTCCACGAGGCGCTGCGACAGGATGATCGCGTCCTCGTAGTTGTGGCCTTCCCACGGCATGATCGCCACGAGCAGGTTCTTGCCGAGCGCCATCTCACCGTTCTCGGTGCAGGGGCCGTCGGCGAGAACCTGGCCGGACTCGACGCGCTGGCCCTCGTCCACGATCGGCCGCTGGTTCGAGCAGGTGCCCTGGTTCGAGCGGTCGAACTTGCGCAGCCGGTAGGTGCGACGGGTGCCGTCGTCGGCCATCACGGTGATGAAGTCGGCGGAGACCTCCTCGATCACGCCCGACTTCTCGGTGACGACGACGTCGCCGGCATCGACGGCGGCACGCAGCTCCATGCCGGTACCGACGACCGGGGCCTCGTTGCGCACCAGCGGCACGGCCTGACGCTGCATGTTCGCACCCATGAGGGCACGGTTGGCGTCGTCGTGCTCGAGGAACGGGATCATGGCCGTGGCCACGGACACCATCTGCCGCGGCGAGACGTCCATGTAGTCGACCTCGGTCGCCGCGACGAACTCGACCTCGCCGCCCTTCTTGCGGACGAGGACGCGCTCCTCGGTGAAGCGGCCGTCGGCGTCGACCGGCGAGTTGGCCTGCGCCACGACGTGGCGGTCCTCCTCGTCGGCGGTGAGGTAGTCGACCTGGTCGGTGACGATGCCGCCCTCGACCTTGCGGTACGGGGTCTCGATGAAACCGAACGGGTTGACCCGCGCGTACACCGACAGGGAGCCGATCAGGCCGATGTTCGGGCCTTCCGGCGTCTCGATCGGGCACATGCGGCCGTAGTGCGAGTGGTGGACGTCGCGGACCTCGAGGCCGGCCCGCTCACGGGACAGACCACCCGGGCCGAGCGCCGAGAGGCGGCGCTTGTGGGTCAGGCCCGACAGCGGGTTGTTCTGGTCCATGAACTGCGACAGCTGGGAGGTTCCGAAGAACTCCTTGATCGCGGCCACGACGGGACGGATGTTGATCAACGTCTGCGGCGTGATGGCCTCGACGTCCTGGGTGGTCATCCGCTCGCGGACGACGCGCTCCATGCGGGACAGGCCGACGCGGATCTGGTTCTGGATGAGCTCGCCGACGGTGCGCAGGCGACGGTTGCCGAAGTGGTCGATGTCGTCGACCTCGACGGGAACCTCGACGCCGCCCGGCGCCGTCATGGTGGTCTCGCTCGCGTGCAGGCGCACCAGGTACTCGATCGTGGCGACGATGTCTTCCTCGGTGAGGGTCGACGCCTCGATCGGCTGGCCGGCGTTCAGGCCCAGCTTCTTGTTGATCTTGTAACGTCCCACGCGCGCCAGGTCGTAGCGCTTGTCCTTGAAGAAGAGGTTCTCCAGCAGGGTCTGCGCGCTCTCCTTGGTGGGCGGCTCGCCCGGGCGCAGCTTGCGGTAGATGTCGAGCAGCGCCTCGTCGGTCCCGGCCGTGTTGTCCTTCTCGAGGGTGGACATCATGATCTCGGAGAAGCCGAAGCGCTCGACGATCTGCTCGTTGGTCCAGCCGAGGGCCTTGAGCAGCACGGTGACCGGCTGGCGGCGCTTGCGGTCGATCCGCACGCCGACGGTGTCGCGCTTGTCGACGTCGAACTCGAGCCACGCGCCGCGGCCCGGGATCACCTTGACGCTGTGCAGGTCCTTCTCGGTGCTCTTGTCGACCGTGCGGTCGAAGTACACGCCCGGGGAGCGCACCAGCTGCGAGACGACGACACGCTCGGTGCCGTTGATGATGAAGGTGCCCTTGTCGGTCATCATCGGGAAGTCACCCATGAAGACCGTCTGGCTCTTGATCTCGCCGGTGTTGTTGTTGATGAACTCGGCAGTGACGAACAGCGGCGCCGCGTACGTCATGTCCTTGTCCTTGCACTCCTCGACCGAGGCCTTGACCTCGTCGAAGCGCGGATCGGAGAAGGACAGGGACATCGACCCGGAGAAGTCCTCGATCGGAGAGAGCTCCGCCAGGATCTCCTCGAGGCCACCGACGACGGGGCCGTCACCGCGCTCGGCAGCGAGCGCGCGCCAGCGCTCCGAGCCGATCAGCCATTCGAAGGAATCTGTCTGTAGATCGAGGAGCCCAGGGACTTCGAGAGGTTCGCGAATCTTCGCGAACGACACCCTCTTCGGGGCTCCGGGGATTCCGGCAACTGCCTTGGTCTGGCTAGAGACTGCCAAGATGCGTCCTTCCAGCACCTCACGCGGGCCGCTCCAACCGGTGCGACCGCCGCTGTACCTGCTTCTTCATGTGGGGCGTTATCGCTGGTCGCAACCCGAACGACAACCCCACCACGAAGTCGGCGGAACGAGCCCCGGAGGGCAACGCTCCCGGCGATGCGGTCGAGGGATGGACAGGAGGCAGCCAGCGCAAAGTCCGAACTTACACCCAAAAGTCGCAGATGTCGAGCGACGGCACGAAAAGAAGCGCCCGACCCCGGGCGCCCAGGACGCGTATTCGTGCGTGCGTACCGATAGAGTGACCGCTCACGCCGCCCGCGTCAAGAGCAACCAGGCCGATTGTCCCGTCGGAACGTCCGTCACCGGTCCCGGATCTCGGAGACCAGCCACTTGCCGTCGATCCTCTCCATCCGCACCAGCAGCGGCGCCGACGCACTGCCCTGGGCGACCGCGTCGCCCGTCGCGCTGACGCTGATGAACGCCGCGACCTCGGCGCGGTCGTCGTCGAGCATCGACGCACCGATGTGGTCGATCCGCACCTCCGTCGCGGTGTGCGTCTGCACCGCGGCCTGCTTGGTGACCTCCGCGGTCAGATCGAACTCCTCCCGCATCGGCGGGGTGAGGACCTCGCGGATCTCGGCGAAGTCCTGGTCGATCGTCTCGTGGTTGTAGCCGTGCATCGTCTCGATCGCATTGCCGGCGGCAGCGGTGACCTCCGCCGTCGCGGCGCTGTTGACCCACGCCTCGTTGCTCACCGTCGCGCCGGGACGGGCGGCAGCGACCGCGGCGAACGCACCGAGTGCGACCGCGGCACCGCCGAGGATCGCCACCGGGCGCCAGCTGCCGCGCGCGACGGTGCCGCCGGGCTGCTCCCCCGGCTCCGGCTCCGCTCCGGCGTCCCCGACCGGTGCCGGCGTGCGCAGGCCGGGACCGCTCTTCCGGGCCGTCTCGGACCCGGAAGCCGTGGGGGCTTTCCCGGCCGGCTCCACCGGGGCCGGTGTGGGCGCCTGCGGCGCGGTGGTCGCGGTCGTCGCGGGCCCGGTCGCCGCGGGTCCGGTGGTCGCGGGCCCGGTCGTCGCGGGCCCGGTCGTCGCGGGCCCGGTCGTCGCGGGCCCGGTCGTCGCGGGCCCGGTCGTCGCGGACCCGGTCGTCGCAGGCCCGGTCGTCGCGGACCCGGTCGTCGCGGACCCGGTGGTCTCGGGGCGGGCGGCACCGCCCGGGGCCGGGGTCCGGCCCGTTCCCGCGATCTTGGGCCGCCGGCCCCTCGGGGGACCCATCGGATTGGGCTTGCGACGCTGCGGGGGCACTACACACTCTCCTTCATGGCTCACTCGCCTCCGGCGGATCCGGGATCGGCCGGTGCGGGCGCAGGATCGCCCGGTGCGGGCGCGGGATCGGCCGGTGGCGCGGGTTGCTGCGCTCCTTCCACGGGGCCGCCGCCGAGCTGCACCGAGTCCAGCGGCTGGATCGTCTCCGCCTTCCAGATGTCGCCGTCCTTGCGCATCGCCACGTTCACGGTGACCTTGTTCTCGACGAAGTTGTCGGGCCAGGTGGTCTTCACCGCCAGGACAATCAGGGCGTTCGCCGTGTTCGCGTCTGTGTCCAGCGCCGTCAGGGAGCCGAACAGCACGTTCGCCGACATGCCCGTGCCCGTCTGTGCCACCTGCTGACGGATCTGCTGCTCCGTCGCGGCCAGGTCGTTGTTCAGGGCCTCACCGGTGATCGACGAACGCATGTTCTCGATCGACCGGTCGACGTCGGCGGCGTCGACGCTGTTGAGGTTGATCGCGGCCTGCATCGCCCCGGACAGGGCGGCGTCCCGCGCATCGGCCGTCGGGCGGTCGGCGAGCAGGGCCCGCCCCCATCCGACGCCGAACCAGGCGGCCGCCACGAGGGCGATCACCGCCAGCACGCTCACCACTGCCAGGACGATCCTGCGTATCTTGTCGCCGCCCGCCCCCGCCGTCTGCGGGGGACGGGACGTCGTGTCTGCGGTCACTGCACCAACCTACTTACCTACTTCGGGGTGACTCCGAGCAGCGGCGCGAGCTGCGTCGCGATCGGATTCAGATTGAGCTTGTCCGGATCCTGCTTCGGCGTGAAGTCCCACGGTTGGATCGTCGCCGGGTCGGCGAACACGATCCGGTTCGCGCTCCGCACGCCGGTGACGCTGCCCTGCGGGGCCTCACAGGACGCCTCCGTGTTGAACGGAAAGTCCTGTTGGGTGTCGTCGAAGTTGGGATCCCGGCGCTGCATCTCGTCGAGGATCGCCTGAGTGCCCTCGTACCCGAGGGTGCACGACGGCGGGTTGTTCGTCTCGAGCAGGATCCCCTGCCGGACCGCGCCGTCGCCGGGCGCCACCGTCCCGGCGCTGGCCGCCACGGCCGGCAGGAACGCGAGCAGCGGCTGCAACGCGACGGCCTGCGGGCCGAGCTTGTCGCCGAGCAGCGCCAGGTTCGTCAGGTTCGCCGTCAGGCCGGGGCCCGAGTCCGCGACCAGCTGAGTGAGCTCCTCGCTCGCCGCCGTCCCGGTCTCGAGGAGGCGACGGACGTCCGGGTCGCTGTCGCGCAGCTGCGCGGTCACCAGGTCCAGATCCGCGCTGAACTGCCGGATCGCCGACGCCTGCACCGACTGGGTGTCGAGCACCGTCCGACTGTCGCGGATCAGCGACACCGTCTGCGGCAGGTACTGCACACCGGCCTCGCTGAGCTGGGCCAGGGAGTCCACGAGGGTCTGCAGCTGGCCACCGCGGCCGTCGAACGCCGCCCCCAGTTCGGTCACCACCGTGCGCAGCGAGTCCACCGGCACCGACCGGACGAGCGCGTTCGTGCTCACCAGCAGGTCCTGCACGGGCACGGGCACGTCGGTGACGTCCTGCCCGATGACCGATCCCGCTTCGAGGTAGGGACCCTCGTCGGTATCCGGTTGCAGATCGACGTACTGCTCGCCGATCGCCGACCGGTTCGCCACCACGGCACGGGTGGACGCGGGGATCTGCGGCCCGCCGTTGTCGAGGAGCAGCGTGACGTCGATGCCGTCCTCGGTCAGGCCGAGTTCGCCGACCCGCCCCACCGGCACGCCCCGGTAGGTGACCTCGGCGTTGGTGAAGATGCCGCCCGAATCGGCGAACCGTGCGTGGACGGTGTACTGCCCGAACCCGAGCAGGTTGTCGAGGCGGACGTACCGCGCGCCGACGAACACCACCCCGAGCAGCGCGATCACCACGAACGCGACCAGCTGTATCCGCAGCATTCGCGATCTCATCATCGCCCTCCCCCGACTCCGAGCTGGTTCAACAGGCCCTCCAGCGGATTGGCCGGCACTGGGTCGTCGCCGGTGTCCGCCGCCGCGGCCGGCTGACCGGGCAACGTCACCCCCGGCGGCAGTTCGAGTCCGACGGGCAGCGTCGGCGCCGGCAGCACCGGCAGCAGCGAGACCGTCGGCCAGCCCGGCCTCGGCCCGTTGCCGTTGTAGTACGGGTTCGACGGATCCACGACGGGCTTGGGCTCGCCGAACTTCGGCTGCCGGTAGACCGGCTCGCCCTGACCGACGCCGAGCGAGGCCAGCGCGTCCCCGATCTGCAGGTCCACGGCGAGGAACAGGTTGACCGAGCCACCGAGGGCGATCTTCTCGACCCCGTCCGGGAACGGCACCGTCGGGATGAACGGCAGCGCCTTCACCAGATCGTCGCCGGAAGCGGCGAGCTGCTGCAGGGTGGGGCGCAGGGCCAGCAGGTCGGCGATGAGGTCCTCCTTGGACTGATCGAGCACGTCGGTGCCCACCGTCCCCAGGCGGTCGAGCTGGCCGAGCAGTTCGGTCAGCTGGGGCCGCTGCTGTTCGAGCACCGCGGTGGCCACCGGCAGGTCGTCGAGGATCGCCGCGATGCGGTCGTTCTGTTCCGCGACCCGGACGGTGAGCACATCGAGGCCGTCGAGGGCGCGGGTGATGTCGTCGCGTTGCTGGTTGAGACCGTCGATGAGCCGATCCGCCTGTTGCAGAAGGCTCTTCGTGGTGCCTTCCCGGCCCTCGAACGCGGTGGACAGCTCCTCGACCACCGGCTGCAGCTGGCCGACGCCGCCGCCGTTGAGCAGCAGCGAGAGGGCGCCGAGCACGGGCTCGAGTTCCGTGGCGTGCCGGGTCCGGTCCAGCGGAATGACGTCGCCGTCGGCGAGCAGTTCGCGCGACGGGTCGCTCGGCGGCGGACTTAGCTGGACGAACTTCTCGCCCAGCAGGCTGGTCTGCTCCACCGCGGCATACGCGTTGGCCGGCAGCTCCACTGCCGAGTCGACCACGATCCCGACGTCGGCGGTCCACCCGTCGGGACCGACGGCGACCGTCTCCACCCGGCCGACGGGCACGCCGTCCACCTTGACGGTGGACTGCGGCACGAGATCGAGCACGTCGTCGAACTGCACGGTCACGTGGATCGGGTCGGACCCGACGTCCGCACCACCGGGCAGGGGGAGGCTCGCAGCCCCGCCGCACCCCGACACCGCCAGGGCCGTCACGCAGGCCCCGGCACCGAGAATCGCCGAGCGTCTCACTGTCCGCCCCTCTCCAGGTCCAGGCGCGGTGACTCGACACCGGGCACCGTGCCGGGAACCACCCGGCGCTGGATGTTCTCGCCGCTCAGGACTCCGAACGGCAGGATCAGATCCGGGGTCCGGACGTCGTTGGTGATCTGCTCGGCGAGGCCGGAACACTGATCGATCAGCGGCTGCATCTGCCGGCCGAGCTGCTCGAACCTCGGGTCACCCGGCACGAGCCGACCGAGGTCGATGAGCTTGCACATCACGCCCGCCGGATCCTGCAGATCGGTCACCACCAGGCGGGAGGCGAGCGACCCGGACTCCGCGTCGTAGGAGTTGACGAGGTTGCTCACCGCCAGGGGCAGCAGGGTCAGCGAGTTCACCAGTGAATCCCGGTTGGCGGCAAGGTTGTTCGTCACCGGGACCAGAGCGTCCACGTTGTCCTTCAACGCCGCCTGATTGTCGTTCACGAACTGCGCGACCACCCCGAGCGACTCCGACAGCTGGTTCAGCGCGAGCCCGAGATTCTCCCGCTCGCCGGCCAGATAGCCCGACAGGTCCGACAGCTGCGCGTTGAACTCGCGCACCTGCTGATCGTTGGCCGCCAGCGCGGACACGAAGACCTGCAGGTTCTCGATGGTGCCGAACAGGTCGCCGCGCGACTCGTTGAGCGTGCGCGACGCGGCGGAGAGCTGCTCGATGGTCTGGCCGAGCGCGGCACCGTTGCCTTCGAGATTCTCGGCGCCGGTCTCCACGAACCGCGTCAGGGCACCGTCCTTGTTGGCGCCCTCGGGACCGAGCGCCCGCGACAGCTCGTCGACGCTGGCGTACAGCTGGTCCACCTCCACCGGGGTGGCGGTCCGTTCCCGCGGGATGACGGCGCCGTCGGCCATCGTCTCGCCACCGGTGTACACCGGGGCGAGCTGCACGTAGCGGTCCGCGACGACCGACGGGGTGATCTGCACGGCCTTGGCGTCGGCGGGGATGTCGACGCCGCGGTCGACACGCATGTCCACCCGCACCTGGTCCCCTTCGGGAACGACCGCGGTGACCTTGCCGACCTCGACGCCGAGGACCCGGACGCCGGACCCCTCGTACACCCCGACGGCCTTGTCGAAGTACGCCGTGATCTCGGTGGTTCCCATGCGGTTGAAGACCCACCACAGCACACCGGCGATCAGTACCACGGCCGCGGTGATCGCGGCGATCAGCAGCACCATCGGGCCGCGCCGTGAGCCGCCACCGGACTCGGCATGCGACATCAGTTCTCTCCCAACGTGCGAACCGGATCGCGGTATCCGGGGATCTCGGGCAATCCGGGCGGAATGAGGTTCACGACGACCTGGTCGAACCAGCGGCCGTTGCCGACGACATTCGAGTACAGCCGGACGAACGGCTCGTACAGCTTCATCGCGCGGTCCAGATCGTCGTTGCGGTCCTGCAGGATCTGCACCACTCCCCGGAGCTGGTCGAGCGCCGGGCCGATCGTCGCCTCGTTGTCGCGGACCAGACCGGTCAGCTCGGCAGACAGCCGCTGCGTGCCCGTCAGCAGCTGCGAGATGGCCTGCTGCCGGTTGTTGAGTTCTGCGATCAGCAGGGCGCCGTCGCTGATCAGCCGGTTGAACTCCGCGTTGCGGTCGGCGAGAATCTGCGAGGTCCGGCCGGTCGCCTCGAGCAGCCGTTTGAGCTCCTGGTCCCGGCTCGCAACGGTCTGCGAGAGCCGGGTGACTCCGTCGAGCGAGGCCCGGATGTCGTCCGGTGTCTGCGAGAACGCCTCCGAGAGCGTGTCGAAGCTCGTGGCCAGCTGTTCCGAGTCGATCTCGCCCAGGGTGGTGGCCGCGGACGAGAACGCCTCGATCACGTCGTACGGGGCGACGGTGCGCGACAACGGGATCCGATCGTCCGGGTCGAGCACCTCGGTGCCCCGCGGCTCGAGGGCGAGGTACTTCTGGCCGAGGATGGTCTTGATCTGGATCGAGGCCGAGGTGTCGTTGCCGAGCCAGGCGTCCTTGACCTTGAACGACACGAGCACCCGGTCGCCGTCGAGCTCGATGTCGGTGACCTGACCGACCTTGACTCCGGCGATGCGCACCTCGTTGGTGGGCTTGAGGCCGGCCGCCTCGGTGAACTCCGCCCGGTAGGTGGCGCCGGCCCCGATGATCGGCAGCGAGTCCAGGAAGAACGCCGACAGGGTGGCCAGCAGGACCACGAGAATCCCGAGGGCGCCGGACACGGCCGGACTGCGACGTGTGCTCATCGTCCCTGCAACTCCTGCATCCCGTCCTGCGTGCACCGCTTGGCGGCGTTGGTGTAGATCGGCTGGTTCACCGTGGGCAGGCCGGTCGGCAGGTTCAGGTACGGAACCGAACCCGGGCCGGCGATCACGTCGATGCCGCACAGGTAGAACTGGAACCACGACCCGTAGCTCGCGACCCGGCCCAGCTTCTCGAGCTTGACCGGAAGGGTGGCGAGGACCTCGTCGACCGCGTCGCGGTTGCTGTTCAGGTTCGCCCCGAGCTGCTGCACCGCCGTGACGGAGCCGGCGATGGCCGGCCGGGTCGGCTCGAGCAGATCGGCCGTCGCGTCCGTCAGCCCGGCCAGCGACTGCACGGCCGCACCCACCGTGTCGCGGTCGGCGGCCAGCCCGCTGACCAGCGCCTGCGTGTTGACGAGCAACGAGTCGAGCTGATCGTCCCGCTCGTTGATGTTGGTGAGCACCGAGTTCAGGTTGTCGATGACCGCACCGATCACCCGGTCCTTGTCGGCGATCGTGTTGGTCAGGCTCGCCGTCGTGCGCACCAGGTCGTCGATGGTCCCGGCCTCGCCCTGGAACACCTGGACTATCTGCGACGACAGCGTGTTGACGTCCTCAGCGCTCAGGGTCTGGAACAGGGGCCGGAACCCGTTGAACAGGGTGGTCAGGTTCACGGCCGGCTTGGTGCGCTCCAGCGGGATGGTGTCGCCACCGGTCAGCTTCATCCCCTGCATGCCCTCGCCCTGGTCGAGGGCGATGTAGCGCTGGCCGACGAGCGTCCGGTAGCGGATCGTCGCGGTCGTCGCGGCGGGCAGCCAGTCCCGGTCGGACATCGAGAACGTCACGCGCGCCTCGCGCCGGTCGACGATCTCGATCTTCTCGACCTGGCCGACGCGGACGCCGGCGATACGGATGTCGTCGCCCTTGTTGAGCGACGTCACGTCCGTGAAGATCGCGTGGAACTTCGTGCCACCGCCGCCGCCGAGGCTCGCGATGGTCGCCGCGAGCATTCCGGTGGCGAGGATCGTGACCACGGCGAAGACGATCAGCTTGATCAGCGGTGCTGCCAGGCCTCTCATCGGAAGCTCACCTCCGTTCCACGCAGTGCGGGCGCGCCCAGGCGCGTCGTCCAGGTCGGCACGTCCTCGGGCGCGATGCCCGTCGCCTCCGCGTACACGACGCCGAGGGTGTCCTGCTCGGCACGCGACCCGGTGTACGAGACCTGCGTCGTCGCCGGGGTCGTCCCGATCAGCTCGCCGACGTCGTCCGGCACCCCGGACCCCTCGGGCGCCGGGAAGTACGACATGGTCTCCGGGCCCGGGTTGCGGGACGGCACCTGGTAGGAGCCGTCGTTGACCGAACCGCCGGGGTACTGCGGGAAGAACCGGCCCGGGGCCGTGACGTTGTCGTAGCAGGTGGGGCCGCGGACGTCGAGCAGGCGCGGCTCGTCCTGGTTCGGCAGGTACCGGCCCTTCGGATTGACGAACTGGACACTCGCCCGCACGCCGGGGAACGGATCGTCGGCCGCGAGCACCCCCGCAGCCGCAGGTGCCGCGTCGGCGAAGCCCTTCAGCATGCACGGGTACGACGGCGAGTACCGGGCCAGCAACTGCAGGGCCTGCTTGGAGTCGGCGGCAATGCTGATGATCGAGCCGGCGTTCTGCTCGAGCAGCCCGGCGGTCGCCGACGACGCCCCCGTCGCCGTGACCAGCAGCGTCTCGAGCTGGTTCTCCTGTTCCACCACGGTGTTGCCGGTGGTGCGCAGGTTGTCGAGGGCGCTGATCAGATCGGGCGCGGCGTCGGAGTAGGTCTGGGAGAAGTCCGCGAGCCCGCGCAGGTCCTCCTGCACGGCCGGGAGCTCCACGTTGACCTCGCGGAACACCTGCTCGAGCCGGTCCACGGTCTGCCCGAGGGTCTCGCCGCGGCCGCTCAGGCCCTGGGCCAGGGCGCCGAGGGTGTTCGCGAGGTCCTGCGGCGGGATGGCCTCGAGCAGGGGCAGCAGCCCGTCGAGCACCTCGCCGAGTTCGACGGTCTCGGCGCTCGTGTCCTGCATCAGGGTGTCCCCCGCCTGGATCGGGCGCGCCGGCCGGTCCGGGAGGATCAGCGAGACGTAACGCTCCCCGAACAACGTCTTCGGTAGCAGCTGTGCGGTCGCGTTCGCGGGGATCAGGCCGGCCTTGTCCGGTTCGAGCGCGAGATGTGCGGTCACCGTCCCGCTCTCGGCCGACGTGCCGCGCACCTCGCCGACGATCAGTCCGCGCACCTTCACGTCCGCGTTCATCGGCAGCGCGTTGCCGACCTCGTCGGTCACGAGGTCCACCTCGACGACCTTCTTGAACGTCTTGTTGTACATCGCGATGGTGACGAACAGGAACAGACCCAGCACGACGAAGAACAGCAGGCCGAGAACCCTCCGCTTGAGGGTCGAGGGAGTCGGGTTCATCCGGCCACCCTCACGGTCGTGGTCGTGCCCCAGATGGCGAGGCTGAGGAAGAAGTCGAGCACGGCGATCGTGACGATCGCGGTGCGCACCGCACGGCCGACGGCCACGCCGACGCCCGCGGGGCCCCCACTGGCGTTGAAGCCGTAGTAGCAGTGGATGAGGATCAGGAAGAAGGCGAAGACGAGGACCTTCCCGAAGGAGTACAGCACGTCCTCGGGCGGCAGGAACAGATTGAAGTAGTGGTCGTACGAACCCGACGACTGCCCGTTGAACATGGTGCTGATCACGCGTGTCGCGAGGTACGCGGCGAGCAGGCCGATGATGTACAGCGGAATGACGGCGACGAAACCGGCGATCATCCGGGCGGTGACGAGGAACGGCACCGACGGCACCGCCATCACCTCGAGCGCGTCGATCTCCTCGCTGATCCGCATCGCACCGAGCTGGGCGGTGAAGCCACAGCCCACCGTCGCCGACAGCGCCAGGGCCGCGACGATCGGGGCGAGCTCACGCGTGTTGACGTACGCCGACAGGAAGCCGGTGAGCACCGAGGAGCCGAGCTGCTCGAGGGCGGCGTAGCCCTGCAGACCCACGACGACGCCGGTGAAACCGGACATCATGGCGATGACGCCGATGGTGCCGCCGATGACGGCGAGCGCGCCGCTGCCGAAGGTGACCTCGGCGAGCAGCCGCAGCACCTCCTTGCGGTAGTGGACGAGGGTGCGCGGGGTCCACGCGATGGCCCGCGCGTAGAACGACATCTGGTCGCCTGCCCGATCCAGCATGTCGAGAGGAGCGCGCACGATTCTGCGCCCGCGGAGCCAGATGACGTCTCCGCGGCCCTTTGCGATTGTCATCGAGTCAGGATCCCTTCGCCGGAACGATCTGCAGGTACACCATCGTCAGGATCAGGTTCGCGAAGAACAACAGAAGGAAGGTGATGACGACGGTCTGGTTGACGGCCTCGCCGACCCCCTTCGGTCCGGCACCGGGGTGCAGGCCCTTGTAGGCCGCGACGACGCCGGCGATGACACCGAAGATCGCCGCCTTGATCTCGGCCACGTAGAGGTCGGGCAACTGGGCGAGGGCCGAGAAGGACGCCAGGTAGGCGCCCGGGGTACCGCCCTGCAGGATCACGTTGAAGAAGTAGCCGCCGGCGATGCCGACGACGGAGACGAGTCCGTTGAGCAGCAGCGCGATGAGAACCATCGCGAGCACGCGCGGGACCACCAGGCGTTGCACGGGGTTGATGCCGAGCACCTCCATGGCGTCGATCTCCTCGCGGATGGTGCGCGATCCGAGATCGGCGGTGACCGCGGAGCCGGCCGCGCCGGCGATCAGCAGCGCGGTCACGATGGGACTGCCCTGCTGGATCACGGCCAGCACGCTGGCGGCGCCGGTGAACGACTCCGCGCCGAGCTGCTTGATCAGCGACCCGGTCTGCAGCGAGACCACAGCGCCGAACGGGATTGCCACGAGGGCGGTGGGCAGGATCGTGACGCTCGCGATGAACCACGCCTGCTCGATGAACTCGCGGAACTGGAACGGCCGGCGGAAGGTGTTCCGCACGACGTCGACGAACAGCTCGACGATGTTTCCGGCCTGGGTGAGTGCACCGTGTATCGGACGCACGAACGAGCTGGTGCCCGATCCGACCCCCATGTGTGCTCCTAGCTTCTGTGGCGGGCGGACTCGTCGTACCCGTCACCGGGGTACGCCGGGATGACCTGCGTGTCGTCGTCGCGGAAGGAATGCTCGGGGTAGGCCGGCGCGGCGTGCGTCCCGGCGGTCTCCTCGAAGGACTCGAGGATCGCCTGCTGAGCGGCCTCGGGCAGGGTGTGCAGGATGTGCCGCACCCGCTCCTGCCGGCGCCACACCGCCTGCCGCTCGGGCATCCCCGGGGTGGCCTTCATCTGCGGCACGATGCCCTCGACGTCCTCCACCCCACCCGCGTGGTGCCCGGCGTCTACGAGGGCCTGCTCCTGCGCCATCGTCGCCTCGTCCTTCTCCTCCGACATCCCGATCGGCCCGATCATCGTGCCGTTGAGGAACTGCTTGACCACCGGCTCGTCACTGGTGAGCAGCACCTCACGCGGACCGAACATCACCAGCTCCCGGCGGAACAGCATCCCGATGTTGTCCGGCACCGTCCGCGCCAGGTTGATGTTGTGCGAGACGATCAGGATCGTCGCGTCGATCTCGGCATTGATGTCGATCAACGTCTGGCTGATGTAGGTGGTGCGCACCGGATCCAGCCCCGAGTCCGGCTCGTCGACCAGGATGATCTGCGGATCGAGCACCAGCGCCCGCGCCAGCCCGGCCCGCTTGCGCATGCCGCCGGAGATCTCCCCGGGCAGCTTGTCCTCGGCACCGAGCAGACCCACGAGCTCGAGCTTCTCCATCACGATCTTGCGGACGTCGGACTCGGACTTCTTGGTGTGCTCGCGCAGCGGGAACGCCACGTTGTCGTAGAGGTTCATCGATCCGAACAGCGCACCGTCCTGGAACAGCACCCCGAACAGCTTGCGGATCTCGTAGAGCTCCTTGCTCGAGCACTGCAGGATGTCGGTGCCGTCGATGACGATCGAGCCCTGCTCGGGCCGCAGCAGACCGATCAGCGACTTGAGGAACACCGACTTGCCCGTACCCGACGGGCCCAGCAGCGCCGACACCTCACCCGCCGGCAGCGTCAACGTCACGTCCTGCCAGATCCGCTGAGACCCGAAGGACTTCGTCAACCCCTCGACAGCTACTTCGACTCCCACCATTACCTCCGCACGGCTCGATGCTGTTCCCCACTGTGGATTGCGTCACTGTAGCGCATCGAAGTGTTACCTGTGACACGGGATCCTACTAGCGAGTAAGAACACAGGTCAACTCGGGCATAACCCCCTTCGATCAGGGGGATGACCTGCGCTTATGCCGTCCCCGTGCGGCACCGAGGTCAACTTAGCGCGGATGGTTTCCGCGCGCTCGGCAAACCGGTCACGAATGCGCGAAAAGGCCGCTGCCCACGGACGTGAGTCCGTGGGCAGCGGCCTTGCCGAAGCGCTCGACCGCGGTGCGGTCGAGCAGCCGGGTTCGTCTTACTTGACGGCGACCTTGGCGCCGGCCTCTTCGAGCTTCGCCTTGGCAGCCTCGGCGGCATCCTTGGCGACCTTCTCCAGGATCGGCTTCGGAGCACCCTCGACGAGGTCCTTGGCCTCCTTCAGGCCGAGGCCCGAGACGATCTCACGGACGACCTTGATGACCTGGATCTTCTTCTCGCCGGCACCCTCGAGGATGACGTCGAACTCGTCCTGCTCGGACTCGGCCTCGGCGGCGGCGGCCGGGGCACCGGCGGCGGCGACGGCGACCGGAGCGGCAGCGGTGACCTCGAAGGTCTCCTCGAAGGCCTTCACGAACTCCGAGAGCTCGAGGAGGGTCAGTTCCTTGAACGCGTCGAGCAGCTCTTCGGTGGTGAGCTTCGCCATGGTGGCGGTCCTTCCTTGTGGATCCCATGTCGCTGATCCGCGACCGGATGGGATGCGCGCCGGGGCGCGCGGGGTGGGTGGGTCAGTGATTCGCGATGGTGCGGATCAGCTTGCGGCAGACTCCTGGTCCGCCATCTTCTCCTGCAGAGCGGCCGCGAGACGGGCCACCTGCGAGGCAGGAGCGTTGAACAGGCCGGCGGCCTTTGCCAAGTTGCCCTTCATCGCGCCGGCGAGCTTGGCCAACAGCACCTCGCGGGACTCGAGGTCCGCGATCTGGTTGACCTGATCCACGGACAGCGCAGCGCCGTCCATGTAGCCGCCCTTGATGACGAGCGCCTTGTTGTCCTTCGCGAAGGTCTTCAGGGCCTTCGCAGCGTCGACCGGCTCGCCCTTGATGAACGCAATGGCGGTCGGTCCGACGAACAGGTCGTCAAGGCCCTCGACGCCCGCCTCTGCGGCGGCGCGCTTGACCAGGGTGTTCTTGGCGACGGAGTAGGTGGCACCCTCTCCGAGAGCGCGTCGCAGCTGCGTCAGACTGGTCACCGACAGACCACGGAACTCCGTGATCACGGCGGCCGTCGAGTCCTTGAACTGCTCGGTGATCTCCGCAACCGCAGAAACCTTCTCAGGCTTTGCCATACTTCGCCTCCTCTCAGTAACAGTCGTTTTCCCGCTCGGGAAGTTCCACTCGAAATCCGCAAAATGCAAAACGCCCCGGTGCAGGGCACACGGGGCGTACAGAGAGAAAGACGGCATCGCAAGCGATGTCGTATCTCCCCTACCTCGTCCTCCTGCGTGGGCCGCCGGGCAATCCCGGACCTTCAACCGAGTCCGCAAGCGGATCCGGTGACCAACGGTCTTGGGTAGAACATGATCGGGGTGAAGATCGGCACGCGCCGAACTCCGCAGGCAAGCGTACCCGACCGGATGCGTGGACGCAAAACGGCCGGCACGGAGCAGTTCCGTGCCGGCCGTTTCGTGCGCTGACCGCGAAGACTGGAGACCAGCCTCCTACTCGGCGTCCTCCAGGAGGTTGCGAGTGCGCGACGGGTCCACCGGGATGCCCGGGCCGGTGGTGGTCGCGATCGTCACCTTCTTGACGTAACGCCCCTTCGCCGTGGACGGCTTCGCGCGCAGGACCTCGTCCAGGGCGGCACCGTAGTTCTCCACCAGCTTCGCGTCGTCGAACGACGCCTTGCCGATCACGAAGTGCAGGTTCGAGTTCTTGTCGACGCGGAAGTTGATCTTGCCGCCCTTGATGTCGGCGACAGCCTTGGCGACAGCCGGGGTGACCGTACCCGTCTTCGGGTTCGGCATCAGGCCACGCGGACCGAGGACACGCGCGATGCGGCCGACCTTGGCCATCTGGTCCGGGGTCGCGATCGCGGCGTCGAAGTCCAGCCAACCGCCCTGGATCCGCTCGATCAGGTCCTCCGCGCCGACGGCGTCCGCACCCGCGGCCTCGGCCTCGGCGGCCTTCTCGCCGACCGCGAACACGATGACGCGGGCGGTCTTACCGGTGCCGTGCGGCAGGTTGACCGTGCCGCGAACCATCTGGTCCGCCTTGCGGGGGTCCACACCGAGGCGCATGGCGACCTCGACGGTGGCGTCGTAGTTCTTCGACGAGGTCTCCTTCGCGAGCCGAGCGGCCGCGAGGGGGCTGTAGAGCGCCGAGGCGTCGATCTTCTCAGCGGCGGCGAGGTACGCCTTGCTGCGCTTTGCCATTGTTCTGTCCTAACTTGTCACCGGAAGGTGAATGGTTCGGTCGTGGTTGTCGAGCCTGGCCGGCCCTCCCACGGGTTCCTGCTCCGGGGCTTCGTCAGCCCTGCGGTGTCACAACGCGGGCGTCGCGGCACTCAGCCCTCGACCGTGATGCCCATCGAACGCGCGGTGCCGGCGATGATCTTCGCGGCGGCCTCGACGTCGTTGGCGTTCAGGTCTTCCTGCTTGGTCTTGGCGATCTCGCGCACCTGGTCCATGGTGACCTTGGCGACCTTGGTCTTGTGCGGCTCGCCGGAGCCCTTCTGCACGCCCGCGGCCTTCAGCAGCAGCTTGGCGGCCGGCGGGGTCTTCAGCTTGAAGTCGAACGAGCGGTCCTCGTAGACCGTGATCTCGACCGGCACGACGTTGCCGCGCTGCGACTCGGTCGCGGCGTTGTACGCCTTGCAGAACTCCATGATGTTGACGCCGTGCTGACCCAGCGCGGGGCCGACCGGCGGAGCCGGGTTGGCCTGACCTGCCTGGATCTGGAGCTTGATGAGCCCGGCAATCTTCTTCTTCTTCGGGGGCATCTCTATTCCTAGTTTCTTGCTCGGTGTGGTTCTTGCGTACTGCTATCGCAAGCTTGAGTGGGTCGGACCGTCAGATCTTCGACACCTGGTTGAAGGACAGCTCCACCGGGGTCTCACGACCGAAGATCGACACCAGGACCTTGAGCTTCTGCTGCTCGGCGTTGACCTCGCTGATCGAAGCCGGCAGCGTCGCGAACGGTCCGTCCATCACGGTGACGGACTCGCCGACCTCGAAGTCCACCTCGATGGCGGGCTTGACGGCGGTCGCGGCGCCCTCGGCGGTCGTGGCGGCGGCAGCGGCGGGCTTCTTCTTCGCCTGCTGCGGCAGCAGGAACTTCACGACCTCTTTGATCGTCAGCGGCGACGGGCGCGAGGTGGCACCCACGAACCCGGTGACGCCGGGGGTGTTGCGCACAGCGCCCCACGACTCGTCGTTCAGCTCCATGCGCACCAGGATGTAGCCCGGCAGGACCTTGCGGTTGACCTGCTTGCGCTGGCCGTTCTTGATCTCGGTGACCTCTTCGGTGGGCACCTCGACCTGGAAGATGTACTCGCTCAGGTCCAGGTTCTGCACGCGGGTCTCGAGGTTGGCCTTGACCTTGTTCTCGTAGCCGGCGTAGGAGTGCACGACGTACCAGTCGCCGGGCTCGAGCCGCAGCTGCTTCTCGAGGGCCTCCGCCGGGTCGACCTCCTCGGCCACCTCGTCGGCCTGTGCCTCTTCGGCCTGTGCCTCTTCGGTCACCTCGTCGGCCTGTGCCTCCACGGGCGCTTCGGGCTCGTCGCCGGCCGTCTCGTCGGTTTCGATGCCCGCCTCTGCCGACTCGTCGGCCGCGTCCGCGGTCACGGAGTCGTCAACAAAGACCTCGTCCGAAACGCGCTCTTCGGCCGAGGGCTCGTAGGAGTCGTTCTCGGGGGTGCTCACCGGGCACTTTCCTCTCGTCGATCACATTCGCCGGCACGCTGACGCGCTAACCGAACAACCAGCTGACGCCCTTCACGAACGCCAGATCCAATCCAAAGATGAGCGCGGTCATGACCGCCACGAAGACCACGACGACGGTCGTGTACGTGACCAGCTGCTTGCGATTCGGCCAGATCACCTTGCGGAGCTCGGCGAGGACCTCACGGAAGAAGCGCCGCAGGCGCTTGAAGATGTTCTCCGTGCCCTGGGCACCGGAGCGGGGGGCGGACTTGGCTGCCGCCTTCGAGTCGGGCCGCCGGGTGGCAGCCACCGCGGTCGACGCCGGAGCGGCCGAACGCCGCTGGGACCTCTTGCCGGTGGGAGCAGCGGACGCGGAGGAAGCGTCGGGGGTCGCGTCGGTCGCCGATCCGGCGTCGACAGGGTTGGAAGTCCCTGCGGTACCGCCGTCGCGCTTACCGCGCTCCTCGCTCACATCGTTCCTCTCGGTCGCTGGCCGTCCGGGGGCAGGGGCGACAGGACTTGAACCTGCAACCTGCGGTTTTGGAGACCGCTGCTCTGCCAATTGAGCTACGCCCCTTTGGTCGATGCCTCCGCCGGGAACCGGCGTCTCGATCGACCCATCTGCGACCACATGACACGCGCGCCACCCCGCGGACCGTCGAGGTCCTCGAGAGCAGCGCGCTGCGCTATGCGATCCCAGAAGTCTTAGTGTACTTCATAGCCCCGGGACAAACCCAATCCGCCCGGCCGGTCAGGCCAGACGGACCGTTGCCGTGGCCCGCCCGAAGATCTTACGCCCTTCGGACTTTGCCACGATCGCGACCACTGCTGTCTTGCTGTCCGCGTCCACCGACTTGACCTTGCCGGAGAACTCCACCTCGGCGGCCCGGTGGGCCTCGACGTAGACCGGACTGGTGAACCGAACGTTGTACTCGGTCACCGCTCCTGGGTCACCGAGCCAGTCGGTGACGAAGCCGGCCGCGATGCCCATGGAGAGCATGCCGTGGCCGACCACATCGCGCAAGCCGGCGAGCTTGGCGACCTCGTCGCTCCAGTGGATCGGGTTGGGATCACCCGACACACCCGCGTAGTTCACGAGGTTGCCGCGGGTGAGCGTGACCACCCGCCCGGGCAGCTCCTCCCCGACCGAGACGTCCTCGAACCTACGGAGCGACATGCATCATCACATCCTTGACTGCGTGGGCGATGTTCTCGTCCACCTCGCCACCGGTGCGGCCCACCAGGGTGGTCCACGTGGTCATCACGACGTTGTCGTGCTGATCCGTGATGATGTTCTTGGTGGTGATGATGTCGCTGCCGGCGGCCTGACGGAAGTCGTCGAGGTACACGTCGCAGAACAGTCGATCACCCACCTGGATGGGCCGGTGGAACACCAGCCGCTGGTCCGTCTGCATGATCTGGCTGAGGTCGTATCCGGTGACGACCTCGTCGAACAGCTTGCGCTGGGCGATCATGCCGACGATGGAGACGAAGGTCAGCGGGGCGACGAGGCCGTCGTAGCCGAGGCCCTTGGCCGCTTCCTCGTCGTGGTGCGCCGGATTGTTGTCCAGCACGGCACGCGCGTACTCGCGGACCTTCTCGCGCCCGACCTCGTAGAAGTCCTCGACGCGATAGTGATGGCCGACCATCGAGGCCGCATGTGCCGCTGCATCGAACTGGATCCCGGCCTGTTCGGTGCCGTCCACGACCGATTCTTCACTCACGGATATGCCCGTCATACGCAAAACTCCCGCAAATTCGCCCGGACGCCGGCCGGCGTGGGCGAGTTTGCGGAGAGCTCACGCGTCGACGTCGACCCTGTACGACTACTTCGACTCGCGGTGGGCGCGATGAGTGCCGCAGTTGGGGCAGAACTTCTTCAGCTCCAACCGGTCGGGGTCGTTGCGACGGTTCTTCTTCGTGATGTAGTTGCGGTGCTTGCACACCTCGCAGGCCAGGGTGATCTTCGGCCGAACGTCGGTTGAGGAGGCCACGGGATGCCTTCTTTCGCGTCAATCTGATCAACGACGATCAGGGTGGTTCATTCAACTTTGGTAGCGGTGACCGGACTTGAACCGGCGACGCAACGATTATGAGTCGTTTGCTCTACCAACTGAGCTACACCGCCTCGGTGTCGAGTGTCGCGAACAACGGCGGCACCACAATCCAGCGAGCCCCCTGACGGAATCGAACCGTCGACCTTTTCCTTACCATGGAAACGCTCTGCCGACTGAGCTAAGGGGGCGCGACCACCGTGAGCATCTCTGCTCGCTGCGGCCTCCAAAAGATTACACACACTCCTCTGCAGGAACAAAATCAGCAGCTCAGGGGCCATAAATCGGCTTTCCGGCCGCGTCCGCGAGCACCTGGCGAGGGGCTCCCCGGCCCCGGTCCGGGACGGGCCCTGTCTGGAAGCGCCCGCGGGACCCGGCACGGACGGCGTCCCGGAACCCGAACGACTGCATGCAGAACGGCCCCGATCCGTTCGGATCGGGGCCGTTCTGGTGGCAGGTGTAGGATTCGAACCTACGTAGGCGTAAGCCGACGGATTTACAGTCCGCTCCCATTGGCCGCTCGGGCAACCTGCCGGGCGCGATCGGGACCGTGTCCCTGGCGCGTTTGAAACAATACAACGCACACCCCCCTGTTGTGCAAACCGGGTGGACAGCGGCACTGCGCCACCCGATAGCGTCGGGGCGGCAACCCGTACAGAACCGATCCGAAGTGGAGTGCTCGTGGCTGATTCGTCGTTCGATGTGGTGAGCAAGGTCGACCGGCAGGAGGTGGACAACGCGCTGAACCAGGCCGCCAAGGAACTCGGCACCCGCTTCGACTTCCGCAACACCGGGGCGAGCATCGAGTGGAGCGGCGAGGAGTCCGTCACCCTGACCGCCGACACGGAGGAGCGCGTCAATGCCGCCCTCGAGGTGTTCAAGGAGAAGCTGATCCGCCGCAACCTCTCCCTCAAGTCCTTCGACGCCGGCGAGCCCACTCAGTCCGGCAAGGTCTACAAGATCAGCGGGTCCCTGGTGCAGGGCATCAGCACCGAGAACGCCAAGAAGATCTCCAAGCTGATCCGCGACGAGGGCCCGAAGGGTGTCAAGGCGCAGATCCAGGGCGAGGAGCTGCGCGTGAGCAGCAAGAAGCGCGACGACCTGCAGGCCGTGATCGCGCTGCTCAAGAACGCCGACCTCGACATCGCGCTGCAGTTCGTCAACTACCGGTAGGCCCCCGGGGCGCTACCCGCCGCGGGCCATGCGCTCGAGCCGGTCGATGCGCTCGGCCATGGGCGGGTGGGTCGAGAACAACCGGCTCACCCGCTCCCCCGCCCGGAACGGGTTGGCGATCATCATGTGCGACTGCGCGGCGATCCGGGGTTCGGGCGGCAGCGGCGCCGCCTGGGTGCCCCGCTCGAGCTTGCGCAGCGCCGACGCCAGCGCCAGCGGATCGCCGGTGAGTTCGGCGCCGGACTGATCCGCCTGATACTCGCGCGAGCGCGACACGGCGAGCCGGACGACCGTCGCCGCGATGGGCCCGAGCAGCGACACCAGCAGCAGAGCCAGCGGATTGGTGCCCTGGTCGCGGTTGCCGAACATGTTCGCAAACAATGCGAGATTCGCCAGCCCCGAGATCACCGCCGCCATCGCCCCGGCCACCGACGAGATCAGGATGTCCCGGTTGTAGACGTGCGACAGCTCGTGCCCGAGCACGGCGCGCAGCTCCCGCTCGTTCAGGAGCTGCAGGATCCCGGTGGTGCAGCACACCGCCGCGTGGCGGGGATCGCGGCCCGTCGCGAACGCGTTGGGCGCGTTGGTCGGGCTGATGTACAGCCGGGGCATCGGCTGATGGGCCGTGGTCGCGAGCTCGCGCACGATCCGGTAGACCACCGGCGCCTCCACCTCGGTGATCGGTTGGGCGTGCATCGCACGCAGCGCCAGCTTGTCGCTGTTGAAGTACGCGTAGGCGTTCATCCCGACGGCGAGAACGATCGAGCCGATCAGGATCGTCGGGTTCCGGAACAGGGCACCGATGAACACGATGAGGGCGGACATCCCGATGAGGAGCCCCGCCGTCTTCAGCCGGTTCGCATACCCGTGCACGTCACGCCTCTTCCCGATTCGTCGATCTTGCTCGAATGTTCAACGAAACAGGGCGGGGAGCGGGTTCCCCACCGTCACTCCCCGCAACGGCCGTCCCGGCTTCCGGGTCTACCCCACGCGCGCGATCGTGTAGTCGACAAGCCGTCGCAGGGCCTCGTTCGCCGGTCCCGGCGGCAGGGACGCCAGCTCTGCGCGGGCCTTGTCCGCGTACTCGCCCAGCGTCCGTTTCGCGGCGGCCATCCCCGGCGACCGTGCCAGGAGCATCAGGGCCTCGGCGACGGCGGCCTCGTCCTCCACCGGCCCGGCCAGTAGTTCCCGCAGCCGGTCGGCCTCGGGTCCGGACTCGCGGAAGGCGTAGAGCACCGGAAGGGTGTGGACCCCCTCACGCAGGTCCGTTCCCGGGGTCTTGCCGGACTCCACCGAGGCCGACGAGATGTCGATGATGTCGTCGGCGATCTGGAACGCGGTGCCGACGGCGTCGCCGAGCCGTTCCAGTTGCGCGATCTGTTCCGGATCCGCGCCGGAGAACGTCCCGCCGAACCGCCCGCTCGTCGCGATCAGCGAGCCCGTCTTCTCCCACACCACCTTGAGGTAGTGCTCGACCGGGTCCCGTTCCTTCCCGGTGCCGATGGTCTCTCGCATCTGCCCGGTCACCAGTTCGGCGAACGTCTCGGCGATGGTCCGCACGGCGTCGGGGCCGAGGGTCGACACCAGCCGCGACGCGTGGGCGAACAGGAAGTCCCCGGCGAGGATGGCGACGCTGTTGCTCCACCGCGCGTTGGCGCTGGGCGCCCCCCGGCGCATGGTGGCCTCGTCCATCACGTCGTCGTGGTACAGCGTGGCCAGGTGCACCAGTTCGACGGCGGTCGCCGCCGTGACGACCGCCGCATCGTCCGGCTCCGGCCCGAGCTGGGCGGTGAGGAGGGTGAACAGCGGACGGAACCGCTTGCCGCCGGCCTTGGCGAGATGCAGCGCGACCTCGGTCAGGAAGTCCTCGCCGTCGGACAGCTCCGAGATCAGCAGTTCCTCGACCCGGGCGAGGCCGTCCCGGACGGCGGCCGCCAGGACCGGATCGCCGAGGTCCACCCCGGCCACCACCGTGTCCGACGTCGCGCCGGACGGACCGGCGGACTGCGCCGCCCCTTCAGTGCTCACGATGAGATACCCATCCTGTTCTGTCGACCCGGCTGTTGCTGTCCGCTGTCGAATCGGCTCCACGGTAGTGAACCTAGCCGCTCCGCCGGTCGGCTACCTCCCCGAGGCACCGAAGCCGTGCCTGGAAAGATGGAGCCGTGGTGGCAGAACACGCTGCGTCCGAACCGCGGCACAACCTTCCCGAGATCCCCGACCGTACCGACGTGCTCGTCGTCGGCGCAGGTCCCGCAGGGTCGGCAGCCGCCGCCTGGGCGGCCCGCGCCGGGCGCGACGTGCTGCTCGTCGACGCCGCGACCTTCCCCCGGGACAAGACGTGCGGCGACGGCCTGACGCCGCGGGCGGTGGCCGAACTCGACCGGCTCGGCCTCGGCGACTGGGTGCGCACGCGCACCGTCAACCGCGGCCTGCGGCTCGAGGGTTTCGGCCGCAGCCTCGAGCTGCCGTGGCCGTCGGGTTCGTTCCCGGCGCAGGGCAGCGCCGTGCCGCGCACCGAACTCGACGACCGGATCCGCCGAGCCGCCGTCGAGTCGGGCGCCGGTATGGCCGAGGGCGCCAAGGCCGTCGCCGTCGAGCGCGACGGGGCGCGGGTGACCGGTGTGACCTTCGCGACCGCGGGCGGTCGGCGCACCGTCGCGTGCGAGCGGCTCGTCGTGGCGGACGGGGTCCGGTCCCCGCTGGGCAAGCTGCTCGGCCGGCAGTGGCACCGCGACACGGCGTACGGGGTCGCGGCCCGCGCCTACGCCACCTCCCCCCGCAGCGACGACCCGTGGATCACGTCGCACCTGGAGCTACGCGACGACGCCGGCGCGCTGCACCCGGGCTACGGCTGGGTGTTCCCCCTGGGTACCGGCGAGGTCAACATCGGAGTGGGCACCCTCGCCACCGCGAAGCGACCGGCCGCCGGATCGCTGCGGCCGCTGATCGAGCTGTACGCGTCGCGGCGCCGCGGCGAGTGGGGCCTCGGCGAGACCACCCGCGTGGCGTCGGCGCTGCTGCCGATGGGAGGTGCGGTGTCCGGGGTGGCGGGCCGGAACTGGGCCCTGATCGGTGATGCCGCGGCGTGCGTGAACCCGCTCAACGGCGAGGGCATCGACTACGGCCTCGAGGGCGGGCGGCTCGTCGCCGGCGTCCTCGGCGCGGACGACCTCACGCAGCTGTGGCCGGCTCTGCTGCGCGAACGCTACGGCCGGGCGTTCTCCGCGGCCCGCCGGCTGGCCGGCCTGCTGACGCTGCCGCGGTTCCTGCCGGCCACCGGGCCCGTCGGGATGAGCTCGACGGCGCTGATGACGGTGGCCGTCCGGGTCATGGGCAACCTCGTCACCGAGCGCGACGAGGATCTCGTCGCACGCGCGTGGCGGGCCGGTGGCGGCGCGTCGCTGCGGTGGGACCGTCGGCCGCTCTTCGCCTGACCCCGCCGGCCGAACGGTCCGGTCAGCGCACCGCCCGGTGCAGGGCCACGATCCCGCCGGTGAGGTTGCGCCATTGCACCGACCGCCAGCCGGCGGCCTGGATCCGCTCGGCAAGCTCGGGCTGCGTGGGCCACGCGCGGATCGACTCGGCGAGGTAGACGTAGGCGTCGGGGTTGCTGCTGACGGTCCGCGCGACCCGGGGCAGTGCCCGCATCAGGTATTCGAGATAGAGCACGCGCAGCGGGGCCGAGACGGGCGTGGCGAACTCGCACACCACGAGGCGGCCTCCGGGCTTGGTCACCCGCGCGATCTCCCGCAGTCCGGCGTCGAAGTCGGTGACGTTGCGCAGGCCGAACGAGATCGTGGCGGCGTCGAACACCGCGTCGGCGAAGGGCAGGCGCATCGCGTCGCCCGCGACCATCGGCACCTGCCGGAACGCGCCCGCCTGCAGCATGCCCTTGGAGAAGTCGGTGGCCACCACCCAGGCGCCGGACCGGCCGAGCTCCACCGTCGACACCCCGGTGCCGGCGGCAAGATCGAGGACCCGCTCCCCCGGCTGCAGGTCCAGTGCCGCCCGGGTGGCGCGCCGCCAGCTGCGGTCCTGCCCGAAGGACAGCACGGTGTTGGTGATGTCGTATCGCTGGGCGACGCCGTCGAACATCGACGCGACCTCGCGCGGATCCTTCGCGAGCGAGGCCCGCGACCCGTGAGTAGTTGCCACGGTCGAAACGTTACCGCTACGCGCTGCGCCGACGTTACCGCTACGCGCTGCGCCGCAGCGTGCCCGGCCGGACCGAGCAGACCTGCTCGTAGTGCCCGAGCAGTTCGTGGCACACCGCGGGCCAGGTGCGGCCGAGGACGCTGCGTCGCGCGGCCGCGCCGAACCGGTCCCGCAGCATCGGGTCGGCGAGCGCGCCCACCGCGCCCGGCAGCAGCTCGGCGAAGCCGTCGACCGGCAGCCGGTACCCGTTGCGGCAGTGGGCGACGAGATCGCGCGGGCCGCCCGCGTCGGGCGCGATCACCGGGACGCCGCTGGCGAGCGCCTCCTGCACGGCCTGGCAGAACGTCTCGTGCTCGCCCGGGTGGACGAACACGTCGAGGCTCGCGTAGGCGTCGGCCAGCGCGTCGCCGCCGAGGTGGCCGGTGAACACCGCCCCGGGCAGGAGCGGTTCGAGACGGGCGCGCTCGGGGCCGTCGCCGACGACGACGAGCCGGTAACGGGGGTCGGCTGCCAGGCCTGCGAGTCGTTCGACGTGCTTCTCCGGGGCGAGCCGCCCCACGAAGCCCACCACGAGCCGGCCGTCGGGCGACCATGTCCGGCGCAGGGCGGCGCTGCGCCGGGCCGGGGTGAAACGCGCGGTGTCGACGCCCCGCGCCCAGCGGTGCACCCGCGGGACGCCGTGTGCGGCGAGGTCCGCGGCGGCCGCCGTCGAGGGTGCGAGGGTGCGGTCGCACGCGCGGTGGATTCGGCGCGTCCACTGCCAGGCGGCGCGGGCCGCGAGCCCGAGCCCGTAGCTGGACGCGAATCCGGCGACGTCGGTCTGGTAGACCGCGACGGTGGGCAGGTCGAGCCGGCGAGCGGCGCCGAGGCCGCCGGCGCCGAGCAGGAACGGCGACGCCAGGTGCACGACGTCGGGGGCGAAGCCGCGCAGGATGCCGGTGAGCGCCGGCTGCGGCAGGCCCACGGGCAGGGAGCTGACCTTCGGGACGTGCACCGCCGGCACGCGGTGCACCGGGATCCCGTCGTGGTGGGCGGGGGCCGGGGGCTGGCCGGCGACGGTGTCGGGAGCGACGACCAGGGCCTCGTGGCCGTGGCGGTCGAGGTGCTCGAGCACGCGCAGCACCGAGTTGGTGACGCCGTTGACGTTCGGGAGGAAGGATTCCGCGACGATGGCTACTCGCACCGGTCCAGCATCGCGGCACGGCCGGTCGGTGGGAAGTGGCCGAGGTGTCCGCCGGGCGAAGTTCCGGCGAATCTTCTAGGCCGCGGCGGCGCTGCGCCGGCGGAGATAGGTCAGCACGGGCGTCGCGATCAGCCAGGTCACCACGATCACCGAGGCCGCGGGTACGAGTGCGACGCGCACGTCACGGCCGGTGACCCGCACGAGATCCGGGTCGGCGCGGGAGTATTCGACGGCGATCCGCTGGCCCGCGGTCAGACCCGTGGGGTACAGCACGCCGAGTTCGGGGTTGTGGGTGACGCCGTCGGGGGTGACGAAGCTGATCGCCGAGCGCAGCGAGCCGGCGGAGAGCACCTCGGCGGTGGCGGTGCCCATGTCGGAGCCGATGAGGTGATCGTTGCGCCACGCGCCGAGCACCAGGATCGCGGTGAGCACCGAGATGCCGACGGCCACGGCGAGCACCGCACGACGTGCCTTGTCGATCCCGCTCATGTGTCCGTCACAGCTGGGCACGCACGGCCGCGTGCAGTTCCCGCAGGCCGGAGCGGTCGGTGATGACCTCGAGCACCCGGATGCCGCCGGTGGGTGCGGTCCGGTCGGCCAGCGCGGCCGTCAGCGCGGACAGATCCACCCGCTCGTGCGGCACCCGGTAGGCGGCGCACAGCGCGGCGAGATCCATGCCGTGCGGCGTGCCGAACACGCGCTCGAACACGCCGGCGTACTGCGGGTCGCCCTGCTCGAGCAGCTCGAAGATGCCGCCGCCGTCGTCGTTGGCGACGACGACGGTCAGGTTCTGCGGGCGCGGTTCGGCGGTGCCGATCAGCAGGCCGGATGCGTCGTGCAGGAACGTCAGGTCGCCCATCAGGGCGACGGTGCGGCCCTGCTGGTAGGCCAGGGCGGCGCCGACGGCGGTCGACACGGTGCCGTCGATGCCGGCGACGCCGCGGTTGGAGAGCACCTTCACCCCGTCGCGGGGGTAGCTCACCAGCGCCGCGTCGCGCACCGGGTTGGAGGCGCCGAGCAGCAGCTGGTCCCCGTCGCGCAGCGCGTCGGTGACCGCCGCCGCGACGTGCAGTCCGGTCGGCTTCGGGTGGGCGTCGAGCTGGGCGCGCACCGCCTTGTCGGTGTGGGCGGACAGGTTCCGGCAGCGGTCCAGCCAGGCCGGGTCGGGGCGGCCGGTGACGACGGCGCGCGTGCCGGTGGCGAGGACGTTGCCGGACACGTCGGGCCAGCGGGGTCCGGTGGTGAGCGCGTACACGGCCACCGACGGGTCGGCGAGGAGCTTGGACACCGGCCGGTGCAGGGTGGGCCGGCCGGTGATGATCGCCTGCCGCGGCTTCAGCTGCGGCAGCGCCATCGGGTGCAACGGGAGACCGTGGAGCGGCGCGGTGGGTTCGGCCACGGTGGGCAGTTCCGACAGCTCGGGCCGGTAGGCGGAGCCGTGGCCGGAGATCACCACGGTGTCGGCGGTGATGTCGAGCTCCATCGGCACGTCGAGGGTGGCGTGCACGGTGGTGGTCCAGGCGCTGCCGTCGGGGCGGCCCTCGGGGACCGGGCCCTGGGGGTGGACGTCCGGGACGAGCGGCTCGCGCAGCGGGATGTCGAAGTGGACGGGCCCGGCGTTGCCGGAGCGGGTGCCGCGGGCGGCGGCGAGGACGCGGCTGACCGCGGAGCGCCACTCGCTGTTCTGCTCGATCCCTTCGGCCAGGCCGAGGCTGATGGTGGCGCGCACCTGGGTGCCGAACATGCCGAGCTGTTCGACGGTCTGGTTGGCGCCGGTGCCGAGGAGCTCGTAGGGGCGGTTGGCGCTGAGCACCACGAGCGGCACCCGAGCGTAGTTGGCCTCGAGCACGGCCGGCGCGAGGTTGGCGACAGCGGTGCCGGAGGTCATCACGACGGGCACCGGCCGGCCGGAGGCGACGGACAGCCCGATCGCGAGGAAGCCGGCGGTGCGTTCGTCGATGCGCATGTGCAGCCGCAGCCGGCCCGCATTGTCGGCGGCCTGCAGCGCGAAGGCCAGCGGCGCGTTGCGCGAGCCGGGGCACAGCACGACGTCGCGGACGCCGCCTCGGGCGAGTTCGTCGACGACGGCGGTGGCCTGGGCGGTGGACGGGTTCACGGCACCCAGAGTAGTGGGGACGGGCGGCACTCCCCCGGTGCCCCGGCGGCGCGGGGACGAGGGTCACAGCAAGAATGGGGCGATGCGCACCGTCTTCGATCCCACCGAGCTGGGCACCGGCCGCTTCTACCGACTGATGACCGCCACGATCGTGCCGCGGCCGATCGCATGGGTGTCCACCGTGTCGGCGGACGGAGTGCCCAACGTCGCGCCGTACAGCTTCTTCACCGTCGCCGCGGTCACGCCGCCGGTGGTGCAATTCACCTCGGTCGGGCGCAAGGACAGCCTCCGCAACATCGAGGAGACCGGCGAGTTCGTGATCAACGTCGCGACCGTGCCGCTGATGGAACGGGTCAACGCGACGTCGGCGGGCTTCGCGCACGACGTGGACGAGTTCGCGGCGGTGGGCTTGCGGTCCGAGCGCAGCGAACGGGTCCATCCGCCCCGGGTCGCGGAAGCACCGGCGGCGATCGAGTGCACGCTGCACCGGGTGATCGAGGTCGGGGACTGCTTTGTGGTGATGGGCGATGTGGTGGCCGTGTCGGTCCGGACCGACGTGCTGGCCGAGGACGGGATGCCGGACTTCGCGGCCCTGGCGCCGGCGAGCCGGCTGGGTCGCAACGAATGGGGCCTCACCCCCGCGGTGCGCCACCTCAACCGCCCCGAATGATAGGTTAGCCTCCGCTAATTTCGACGGAGGTTCGTATGGCCGTGCGCACCAAGACCACCCGCATCGCCCCGGCGAGCCGCGAGATCGTCACCGGCCGGGTGCTCGCCACCGAACGAATCGGGCCGAGCTTCGTGCGGGTGACCGTGGGCGGCGCGAACGTCGGGCGGATCGCACCCATGGGGTTCGACCAGTGGTTCCGGCTGTTCTTCCCGGCCCCCGGCCAACGGTCGCTGACCCTGCCGGCCACGGCGGGCCCGCAGTGGTGGCCCGAGATGCGGGCCATGCCCGAGGCCGTCCAGCCGATCCTGCGCAACTACACGATCCGTCGCTACCGGGAGGCGGGCGCGGGCCGGTACGGCGACACGGCCGAACTGGACATCGACTTCGCCACCCACGGCGACACGGGACCGGCATCGCAGTGGGCGCGCACCGCGCAGCCGGGCGCCGAACTGGCGCTGCTGGACGAGGGCATCATGTACCACCGCCCCGCCGAGGCGCGCTGGCAGATCCTCGTCGCCGACGAGAGCGCGCTGCCCGCGATCGCGGGGATCCTCGCGTCGTCCGCCGGGCGGCGCCACGCGGTGCCCACCGAGGTGTTCGTGGAGGTGGACGATGCCGGCGACGTCGCCGCCCAGGAGATCGTCCCCGGCCCGGGCGTCCGGCTGCACACGGTGGTGCGGCCCGGGCGGCACGCGCCGCCCGGGCCGCACGTGCTCGAGGCCGTGCGGGCCGCCGCGCTGCCCGACGGGCCGGGATACGCGTTCCTGGCGGGCGAATCGGGACTCGTGACGTCGCTGCGCCGGCACCTGGTGCGGGAGCGGGGCCTCGCCAAGTCCGCCGTGACGTTCACCGGCTACTGGAAGTTCGGCGCCGCCAGTTATTGAGGGTGGTGTCTTTCCGGACCGCGACCGGTCCGGAAAGACACCAGGTGTCTCAGCCGGCGTGCTTCTGCACCAGCGCGCCCACGCGCGGCAGGGCCTCGACGACGTGCTTCTGTGCCGACGGGCGCAGCTTCTCGTAGACCTTCTTGATCGCCGTGCGCGACGAGGCCTCGATGCGCGCGTCCGTCACACCGAGCAGCGCGTCCGCCACCGTCTCACCGCGGGCGGTGAGGTAGTCGGCGAACGCACCGTTGCCCGCGTAGTCCTGCCAGAACGGCTGGATCTTGGCGACGAACTCCGGCAGCAGCCCCTCGACGGCGCTGGGCACGATCGACGGGCCGAGCTTCGTCACCGCCGCGTAGCCGGCCTTGAGCGCGAGACCCGACGCGCCCTTCTTGTCCGACACCTCGGCGTCGATCAGCGCCTCGACGTCGGCGACAACCGCCGGGACCTTGTCGGCGCCGAGCAGGGCATCATCCAGAGCTGCAACCACTTCCACTGCCTCCGTAATGTGACTCGTGAGTACGAACGCCCGGAACGATATACGACGACCCGAGCCGCACCTAGTCGAGCGCGGCGCGGCAGCGCCGCACCCGGTCGAACCACCAGCGCGCCCGTTCCGGGTCGGCCCGCACGGCCTCGAGGAGCGCCGGATCCGGCGTCACCTCCCCCACCGGGAGCACCCCGCCGGCCATCGTCCGCGGCGCCGCCACGTCGACGGTGAAGAACCCGCCCGTGCCCAGTCCGCACGCGTACGGCAGTTCGGGCAGCGCGGCCGCCGAGGCCAGTCCGGCACCCATTCCCACGGCTGGGTCGAGCGCACTCAACACCACCACCGGCACGCCGTGGCCGGCCAGCTCGTCGGCCAGCGCCAGCAGCCGTCGCACCCCGCCGAGCGGGGCCACCTTGACCACCGCCACGTCGGCGCCGCCGGCCCGCACCACCCGCAGGGGATCCTCGGCGCGCCGGATGCTCTCGTCCGCCGCGACCGGCACGTCGGGCATCCGGCGACGCACCTCGACCAGTTCGGGCACCGTCGCGCAGGGCTGCTCGGCGTACTCGAGCGGGCCGTCGGCGACGAGCGCCGTCAGCGCGGTGACGGCCTCGTCGGCGCTCCACCCGCCGTTCGCGTCGATCCGCACGTGCGGGACGAGTTCGCGCACCGCCCGCACCCGCGCGACGTCCTGCGCCAGGTCCTGCCCGGGTTCGGCGACCTTGACCTTGGCGGTGCGGGCCCCCGGGAACCGGGCGAGGACGGCCGGCACGTCGCCGGGGCCGACGGCCGGGACGGTGGCGTTGACGGGCACGGTGTCCCGGCGCGGCGCCGGATGCCCGAGCCACGCGGATTCGAGGGCCGAACGCAGCCAGTGCGCCGCCTCGTCGTCGGCGTACTCCGGGAACGGCCCGAATTCTCCCCACCCGGCGGGACCTCGCACGAGCACGAGTTCACGTTCGGTGATGCCGCGGAACCGCACCCGCATGGGCAGCGACACCACGACGGCCGCGTCGAGGATCTCGTCGACGGCCGGCAGGGCCACGGCGGTCACGGCTGGCCGGGCAGCAGCTGGATCATCAGGGCCTCGCAGTCGGCGAGCAGCGTGCCGTCGCGGTCGCGCAGCTCGGCCGAGCAGAAGAGCTTGCGCCCCTCGACCCGGTCGACCCGCCCCTCCACGACGAGCTCGGTCGCGAGCGGGGTGATCTTGCGGTAGTTCACATGTAGGTAGCCGGTGCGGGCGATGGGATGGCCGGCCGCGTGGACCACCATGCCGAACAGGTCGTCGAACAGCAGTGGCAGGGTGCCGCCGTGCGCCGCGCTGTTGCCGCCGCGGTGGTAGAGCCGGAACATGCCGCGCGAGCGAACCGACTCCGCGTCGAACTTCTCGATCGTCCACGGCGGCATCAGCAGGCTGCCGCGACCGGGCAGGTCGACGTTGAAGCCGGCCGGCGACCTGCCCTCGGGCACGACGTGCGGCTCGAGCAGGTCCCCCAGGGCCTCGGCCTGCTCGATGGCCCGGTCGACGACGTCGTCGGGGATGTGGGTGGAGACGGCGAGATCCTGCAGCCGCCGCAGCGCCTCGACGAAGCGACCGTAGTTCGGTCCCGCCTTCACCGGCGTGTACACCGGAAACCCGCCGTGATGCTCGTAGTCGGCGTCGACCGTACGGTCTGTCTGCTCGCTCATAGCTGCACGGTATCGCCTGACGACCGTCGCGTCGGCGCAGAGGCCCGCGACCGGAGTTCTATGGTCGACGGGTGACTTTCAATCCTGAGCTGTGGCGGCCCGTACCCGGGTTCGAGAACCTCACCGACATCACCTACCACCGGCACGTCACGCAGGGCACCGTCCGCGTGGCGTTCGACCGGCCGGAGGTGCGCAACGCGTTCCGTCCGCACACCGTCGACGAGTTGTACCGCGCGCTGGACCACGCCCGCATGACGTCCGACGTCGGCGCGGTGCTCCTCACCGGCAACGGCCCCAGCCCGAAGGACGGCGGCTGGGCCTTCTGCTCGGGCGGCGACCAGCGGATCCGTGGGCGCAGCGGCTACCAGTACGCGAGCGGCGAAACCGCCGACACGGTGGACAAGGCCCGCGCGGGCCGGCTGCACATCCTCGAGGTGCAGCGGCTGATCCGGTTCATGCCGAAGGTCGTGATCGCCCTCGTCAACGGCTGGGCCGCCGGCGGCGGGCACAGCCTGCACGTCACGTGCGACCTGACCCTCGCCTCCCGCGAGCACGCCCGGTTCAAGCAGACCGACGCCGACGTGGGCAGCTTCGACGGCGGCTACGGCAGCGCGTACCTGGCCAAGATGGTGGGCCAGAAGTTCGCCCGCGAGATCTTCTTCCTCGGCGACACCTACACCGCCGAGGAGATGCACCACATGGGTGCGGTCAACCGCGTCGTCGACCACGCCGAGCTCGAGAACGTCGCGCTGGAGTGGGCCGCGAAGATCAACGGCAAGTCGCCGCAGGCCCAGCGGATGCTCAAGTACGCCTTCAACCTCGCCGACGACGGGCTCGTCGGCCAGCAGCTGTTCGCGGGCGAGGCGACGCGGCTCGCGTACATGACCGACGAGGCGGTCGAGGGCCGGGACGCGTTCCTGCAGAAGCGGGACCCGGACTGGTCGCCCTACCCCTGGTATTACTAGGGCCTTTTCGCGGCGAGGGGGAGGTTGTCGCGGTATCGCGCGAGTGGCTCCCGCGACAACCTCCCCCTCGGCGCCACAACCTCCCGATTGAAACGGCCCGAATCGGGCACACTCTCGATCATGACGGATCGCGAGCAACCACTGCCCGACCACATCCGACCCGACGGCGTGTCCGACGAGACGGTGGCGGCGGCCGGCAAACTCTCCGAAGCGCTCGAAACGGTGGAGCAGGCCCGCGGGAATCTGTACGCCTTCCACCAGCTGATGGGCCGCGCCGACCTGCTGCTCGGCGACGCCGTGGACAAACTCGCCGAGGCCGGTCACCGCGAACTCGCCGACCGGGTGCAGACGGAGATTGTCGGACGCAACGTCCTCGAGGGCCGGTGGACGTTCCAGATCGTGGAGGACTTCGACGACGGGTACTGGACGGAGTTCCGCGAGCTCGAGCGACAGGTGCGCGACGAACTGGTCCGCGGCCGCCGGCATCTGTTCGAGGCCGAGATGAAGGAGCAGCGCCGCACCCACGGGCGACGGGGGCACGAGGCGCGCCCGGCCGAGGAGGGCTGAGATGGAGATCCTCGGCAGCCGGACGATCCTGCGGCCGGGCGACTACGACGCCGCCCTGCGGTTCTACGGTGACGTCCTGGGCCTGGCGATCTACCGCGAATATCCCGGCGGAACGGTGTTCTTCGCCGGGCAGTCGCTGATCGAGGTGGCCGCGCACGGCAACACCGGGCGGCCCCAGCACTTCGAGGGTGCGCTGTGGCTGCAGGTGCGCGACGTCTACGACGTCGAGGCCGAGCTGGTGACGAGGGGCGTCCCGATCGTGCGGGGCGCCCGGCAGGAGCCGTGGGGCCTGCACGAGCTGTGGATCGCCGATCCCGACGGCATCCCCATCGTGCTGGTGCAGATCCCGCCGGACCATCCGCTGCGCCGCGACACCCGCTGACCGGTGCGTCCTTCGGGCTGCTGGGACAGCCCAAAGGACGCACCGGCCGCGTCAGCGGCCCGTCAGCGCGGCCGCGATCTGCTCGGTGTGTGCCTGCGACTCGTAGAGCTGGCGCAGCAGCCACAGTCGCAGCACTCGCGCGATCGCGCCCGCGAGATACAACGCGGCGCCGAGGATCGCGACGATCAGCAACGCCGTGGCGAGGATCTGGTACGACGCGATGTTGCGCAGGTCCGCCTGGGTGAGCGAGGCGAAGTAGACGACGAACGCCGCGACGGCACCGCCGATCATCAGCACGAGCCCGCCGATGCGCGCGGGACCGTCGCCCTTCGCCGCTCCGGTGTCGAGCTTCAGGTCTGCCGCGTCCTGCCGGAACTTGGCGCGCCGCTCCTCGGTGAGTGCGGTCATGGTCATCCTCCTAGGTAGCTGGTCGAAAGTTCGTTCTCGATGTCGGCGGGATCCCCGACCCGCACGACGCGGCCCTGCAGCATCAGCGCGGCCGACGTCGCGATGGGCAGCACCGCCCGCGCGAACTGCTCGGCGACGAGGATCGACAGCCCGTCCTCGACGAGCCGGCCGACGATGTCGTACATCTCGGTGACGATCCGGGGGGCGAGCCCCATGGACAGTTCGTCGAGCAGCAGCACCGTGGGGTCGGTGCCGAGAGCCCGGGACAGGGCGAGCATCTGTTGCTCACCGCCCGACATCGAGCCCGCGAGCTGGCCCCGTCGTTTCCCGAGGATCGGGAAGCGCTCGTAGGCGACGGCCTCGAGATCCTTCAGCGACACGCCGGTTCCGGTGGCGACCCACAGGTTCTCCCGGACGGTGAGGTTGGGGAAGATGCCCCGCCCCTCCGGAATGGTGCAGACACCGAGCCGGGCGAGCGCCGCGGCGTCGACACCGTTGACGACGCGGCCGGCAACGCGCAGCTCGCCGTGCTCGACGGGCAGCACGCCCGAGCACACCCGCAGCGTCGTGGTCTTGCCGCCGCCGTTGGGCCCGAGCAGGGCGACCACCGAGCCCGGCTGCAGCGCCAGGTCCACCCCGTGCAGCACCTCGATGGGTCCGTAGCTCGCCCGCACCTCGACCAGTTCGAGCAGCGGGGTCGGTTCGTCGCCGGGGACGTCGACGAGATCGGTGACCGGTGCGTTCATGCGACCTCCTCGGTTCCGATGTACGCGGCGATCACCGCTGGGTCGTTGCGGATCTGCTCGGGGCTGCCCGAGGCGATGAGGGCGCCGTAGTCGAGGACGTGGATGCGCGAGCACACCCGCATCACGAGCGGCAGGTCGTGCTCGACGAGGCAGATCCCGAGACCGTCGCCCGCGAGCCGGCACAGCAGGTCCGCGAAATCGTCGGTCTCCCGCTCCGTCTGCCCGGACGCGGGTTCGTCGAGCAACAGCACGCGCGGCCGGGTCATCAGTGCCCGCGCGACCTCGACGACGCGGGCGCGGCCGGTGGGGATGTCGGAGACGTCCCGGTCGGCGACGTCCGTGAGCCCGGTCAGCTCGAGCAGCCGGTCGGTCTCGGCGTCGATGTCGTGGCGGGCGCGGGTCGCGGTGCGGTGCATGTCGCCCGCGACCCGGAGGTTGTCGCGCACCGACAGCGACAGGAACAGCTCGAGCCGCTGGAAGGTGCGGGCCAGCCCGCGCCGGGCACGCTTGTAGGGCGCCGCCCGGGTGACGTCGACACCGTCGAGGATCACCTGCCCGGAGGTCGGTTTCTGCAGCCCGGTGACGGTGTTGAACAGGGTGGTCTTGCCGGCGCCGTTGGGCCCGATCAGGCCGGTCACGGCGCCCGCGGTGACGGCGATGCTCACGTCGTCGACGGCGGTGTGACCGCCGAACCGGACGGTGACGCCCCGGGTCTCGAGCAGGGTGTCAGACATGCGCGCTCAGCTCCTTCGCGACGGTCGCGGGGGGTTCGGCCGCCGGATGGGTGGGCCGTGCCGCGGGCAGCCCCAGTTCGCGGTCGAGGCGGTAGCGACCCTCGGCGGTGTACGGCTCGTCGAGACCGACGAGTTCCGGCGGGGTGATTTGCCGGCGGGCCTGCTCCTCGGGGTCCAGGACCGCGCCGGGCATCAGCCATTCGCCGATCACCGGGAGCAGGAACACGATCGTGATGGTCAGCGCCGCGAACCACCAGTTGCCCAGGACGCCCGTCAGGGCCAGGACGTAGAGCACCGCGATCACGGCGCCGCCGCCGTAGAGAACCGGCCGGGCGGACAGCAGACGGCGGTAGCCCTCCACCATCTGGTGCACGCTGCCCGAAGGGTTGTGGCCCACGCCGATGCCGATGAGCGCGGGGCTGACCGCGGCGATGTTGCCGAGCAGCAGGTACAGGCCCTCGAGCTCGGGCTGCGTCTTGGCGAGGTTGTTGAACGAGACCATGATGACCGCGAACCCGACGCCGGCCATGAGGCCGCCGAACAAGGCCCCGCTGACGTACCCGATGCCGGCCACCACGGTGAGCATGAGCAGGGTGAGACCCACGATGATGCTGAAGTTCTCGCCCGCGACCGCCCCGGTGGCACTGGACATGAGGACGCCGCCGAGACCGGCGATGGCGGCCGAGAGCATGAAGACGCTCAGCTTGAGGGTCACCAGGTTCTGCCCGAGCATGGCCGACGCGGCCGGGCTGTCCTTCATCGCCGCCAGGCGACGTCCGTAGCCGCCGTTGCGCAGAACGACGACACCGACACCGAGCAGCGCGAACAGGACCGTCGCCGTCATGAGGAACGTCGTCTCGTCCTGCAGGTCCAGCGGCCCGATCCGCAGCGGCGGGATCACGAGTGAGCCCCCGGTGAAGATCGAGAACTTCACGCCGAACAGTTCGTGCTCGGTGGTGTCGCGCAGCACCATGTTGGAAACGAAGACGCCGAATGCCATGGTGGCGAGCGCGAGGTAGAGACCGCGCAGCCGCAGGGCCGGAAGCGCGACGAGCCCGCCGACGAGCGCGGTGACGGCCACGGCGAGCAGCACCCCCCACACGGTCAGACGCTGGTCGAGACCGGTGCCGGTGATCCCGAAGTGGAACACGACGATCGTGGCGATGGCCCCGAACGACAGGGGTGCGAGGTTCATCTCGCCCGCGTACCCGGTGAGCAGGGTCAGCGACAGCGCGACGATCGCGAAGGTCATGCCCAGCGTGAACGTGGTGATCGCGGATTCCACCATGAGCAGGCGGACGAGATAGACGACGGCGACGAGCGCAACCGCCCACACGACGGCCTTGCGCACGCTCGGCACGTGGTAGCGCTCGCGGGTGCGCATCGCCGCGCCGCGCAGCCGGTCCTGGGGCAGGACGATCAGCACCACGAACAGCGCCACCATCGGCAGCGAGACCCGCAGGTTCGACGTCCAGGCCCAGGACGAGGGTGCGTAGCCGATCAGGTAGGCGCCGGCGAGGCCGAGCACGAGGGCGCCGACGAACGTGCGCGGGATCGAGCTGAGCCGGCCGAACATCGCGGCCGCGAACGCGTCGATGACGAGCAGGGTGAGCATGTTCGCCTCGAGGCTGCCGCCACTGATCGGGGTGATCAGCACCCCGGCGAGGACGGCGAGGGTGGAGCCGAGCGCCCACGAGAACGCGGCGATCCGTTCGGGGTTGTGGCCGTTGAGCCGCAGCAGGTCGGGGTCGTCGACGACGCCGCGCATGGTGGCGCCCATCCGGGTGCGCTGGAAGAGCATGCGCAGCCCGACCGCGATCCCGATGGCCGCGACCACGCACAGGATCTCGTGGACGCGGACGAACGCGCCGAGCACGCTGATCCCGGCGTCGTCGCCGAAGAACATGCCGAGCGAGCGGGGCTTCTCGGGATGCCAGAACCACTGGGACAGGAACAGCATCCCCAGCATGACCGAGACGGTCACGACGATCTTGGTGACCTCGGCGGTGTCCCGCAGGCCCCGCATGATCACGACGTACAGCGCCAGGCCCATGAGCGGCCCCGCGAGGAACAGCACCACGAGCAGGGCCAGCGGGACGGGCAGCCCCCAGCCGGCCGTGAGCTGCCAGTAGAGGAACGCACCGAGCATGGCCTGGGCGCCGTGCGCGAAGTTGAAGATTCCGGAGGTGTTGTAGGTCAGAACGAGCCCGGAGGCCGCGATCGCGTACACGGACCCGAGCACGAGGCCCAGGATCGTGAACGTCACGAATGTGTCCATGGTGAAGCCCTGTCGGTAGAGAACCGGTCGTGGGGAGGCGGGGCAGTGCCGTGCGGGCACCGCCCCGCCGGTCGGTGCAGGCCGGTCAGTCCTGCGGCTTGATCACGTTCGGGTTCATGAACTTGGTGGCGATCCGGTCGGGTCCGAGTTCGGTGCCCCACGTCTCCGGGGCGGTCTTGACGAGGTACGCGTCGTTGCACTCGAACTCGGCGGCGGTCTGCGGGAACGCCTGCGTGTACGTCTCGCCCTTCAGCGTGACCGTCAGACCGCAGCTGGCCGGCATGTTGGCACCCGGGTCGGTCACGGCGTGCAGTCCGCCGCCGTCCCACTCGTGGATCTGCGACAGTTCGTCGATCATGCACTGCCGGGTCAGGTCGGAGCCGCACTCCTGCGCCGCGGTCGCCCACAGCAGGAACGACGAGGTGGCCTGCATGCCGAGCAGCGCGGTCTTGCCGCCCTGCGCCCCGACAAGGTCGAGGTACTGCTGCACCGCCGGCACCTTGTCCGCGTTCTCGAGCATCTGGAAGGTCATGCCCGCGTGCAGGTTGTCGAGCAGACCGCCGGCGTTCGCCTCCTCGACGGTCTGGCCGTACCAGGTCGCCTCACCCATCAGGACGGGATCGATGCCCACCTGGTCGAGCGCCTTGAAGAAGTTCAACTCGTTCGGCACCGGCGACCGGGAGGTCCACAGGCCCTCGACGCCGCACTCCTTGAACTTCTCGGCGAACGGGACGTAGCTGGCCTCGCCGTCGTAGTTGATGGTGACGCCGCAGTTCTTCAGCTCGAACCCGGCGGCCTCGGCGATCGAGCGCACCTTGGTCAGCGATGTGATGATGGTCGGCATCGTGCTGCCGACGAGGTCGAACTTGTCCTTCAGGTCCGGCCGCAGCTGCGCCATCTGGAACCATGCCGAGCCGTTGGCGTAGTCCACCGGGAACGGCACACCCTGGTAGGTCATGGGGCCGTTGGCCGCCTCCGGCGACACCGTGAAGCCGGGCACCGCCGCGAGGTTGCAGGCCACGCGGGTCTGCTCGGCGGTCTGGTCCATCGCGAAGCCGTGACCGACCATCATGAACTCGGAGCGGCACGCGTCCTGCATGACGGAGTTGGCCTGGGTCATCGCTGCGTCGTAGTCGGTGCCGACGATCGTGCGCCCATTGATGCCGCCTTGGGCGTTGCACCAGTCGATCATCGCGGAGACGGCGTCCGACATCTCCTTGTTCAGGCCCGGGCTCTTGGCGTAGCCGCGGTCGTCGCCGTAGCCGATGCGGATCTCGGTGTCGGTCACGCCCTGGTCGGTGGCGCCCGCGGCGTCCCCCTCCCCGCACGGCGAGTCCAGGGTGCCGAACTTGTCCACCGCGACGGTATCGGCCGCGGCGGCCCCGGTCCCGGTCGCGCCGGCCCCGCCCGACGGGTCGGCGCCGCGTTCGCCGGCACAGGCCGAGAGCAGCGCCGTGGACGCCGTCAGCGCCAGCACGGTCCTGGCGAGTGTGTGCTTGTTCAAGGTCGGGTGTCTCCTTCGTCGCGGGGCTCCGTCCGGCGGAAGCTCCGGGGCGGTGTACTGCGGCGAAAGCTAGCCAGGGCCGGGAAGGGCGGGACGAGAGATTCCCGTTCAGTGAGACCTGTCGTGAAGCCGGTCACACGCTCCGCGCCGAGTGAAACTCCACACAGCGGGGAACCGGCGCACGCGGGCTGCCACCACCGGAAGGAGCCGGGGTGTCCGCGTTCACCTCGCTGTCGCTGTACTTTTACCCACCGGCTACCTCACAATCGGCAGATGTGACCGCAGAGCTTGTCGTCCTCCTGGTGGTGGTAGTCACTGCCCTCGCATTCGACTTCACCAACGGCTTCCACGACACCGGGAACGCGATGGCGACATCGATCGCCACCGGCGCCCTGAAACCGAAGGTTGCGGTCGCCCTCTCCGCCTCGCTCAACCTCGTCGGCGCGTTCCTGTCCGTCGAGGTCGCCGCGACGGTCGCCAAGGGGGTGGTCAACCTGGACAGCACCGGCGGCGAGGCCCTGCTGCTCATCGTGTTCGCCGGTCTCGTCGGCGGGATCCTCTGGAACCTCGCGACGTGGCTGTTCGGCCTGCCGTCGAGCTCGTCGCACGCACTGTTCGGCGGCCTCATCGGCGCCGCCCTCGCCTCCCTCGGGATCGACGGCGTGGTGTGGGACGGAGTGATCGGCAAGGTGATCATCCCGGCGCTGCTGGCGCCGGTGGTGGCGGCACTCGTCGCCACGGTCGGCACCTGGTCGGTGCACCGCATCACCCGTACGGTGCCCGACGACACCCGCGGTCACGGCTTCCGCATCGGCCAGATCGGTTCCGCCTCCCTGGTGTCGCTGGCGCACGGCACCAACGACGCGCAGAAGACGATGGGCGTGATCTTCCTGGCGCTCGTCGCGCACGGCAGCCTCACCGCAGAGGCGGAGATGCCGTTCTGGGTGAAGCTCTCCTGCGCCGTCGCGATCGCCCTGGGCACCTACCTCGGTGGCTGGCGCATCATCCGCACCCTCGGCAAGGGGCTGGTGGAGATCGCACCGCCGCAGGGCATGGCAGCGGAGTCGTCGTCGGCCGCGATCATCCTCACCTCGAGCCACTTCGGTCTGCCCCTGTCGACCACCCACGTGGCGACCGGTTCGATCCTGGGGTCCGGACTCGGCACCCGCTCCGCGAACGTGCGCTGGGGCGTCGCCGGCCGGATGGCCGTCGCCTGGCTGATCACGCTGCCGTCCGCAGCGCTCGTCGGCGCGCTGTGCTGGGGTCTGGCCCACCTGATCGGCGGCCTGTCAGGCGTGATCCTGGTGTTCGCGGTGCTGTGCGCGTTGTCGGTGCTGATGTACCTGCGGTCGCGCCGGCAGCCGATCGACGCCTCCAACGTCACCGCGGAATGGGACGGCAAGCTTGCTCCGGCTCCGGCTCCGGCCCCGACCCCGGCCCCCGAGGACGTGCCGGCCGCACCGACCACACCCACGGAGGGACGCCCGTGAACCTGTTGACGAACACCCTGAGCTCGCTGTGGCAGGTCGTCCTCGTCGGCCTCTTCTTCGGAGCGGGCCTGCCGGCCGTCTTCGCGCTGGGCATGCGATCGCTCGTCGCGGGGCGCGCCGGAGAGCAGGCCCGGCCGAACCCGCTCGGCATCGCCGGCGCCGTCGTCTGCTTCGCCGTCGTGCTGATCGCGATCGTCGCGGGGATACTGTTGCTGGCTTCGGACTTCCTGTCGAGCACCTTCGGCATCGACGTCTTCTGAGCCACCACTGTCCCGCCGTCCGTCCCACGAAAGAACCGCATTGCCCAAGTACTCGCTCCGTTCGGTCCTCGACTGGCTGCGCGCCGGCTATCCGGAAGGCATCCCGGCCAAGGATCACTTCGCGCTGCTCGCCGTGCTGCGGCGGCGCCTGACGGACGAGGAGATCGCCAAGGTGTGCGAGATGTCGATCGCCACGGCGCACGAGCATCCCGAGCGCTGTGTCGACTACGACACGCTCGAGCAGATCATCGCCGGCGTGCTGCACGAGGAACCGGCGGAGGAGGACCTCGAACGGGTCGCCGGGCACCTCGCCGCGGGAGGCTGGCCGGTGGTCGCCGAGGACGGGACCGTGGTGACCGGCGACGACGGGACGGACTGAGGAGGTGCCCCCGTGACCCTTCCACCGTTCCTCACCTCGATCATCGAGTGGCTGCGGGCCGGCTACCCGGAGGGCGTGCCGGAACAGGACTACGTACCGCTGTTCGCGCTGCTCAGCCGGCGGTTGTCGGAGGACGAGGTCGACCAGGTGGCGCACACCCTCGTCGACGACGGGGACCTGCCCATCTCGAAGACGGACATCGCCGTGCTGATCACGAAGATCACCAACGAGATGCCGCTCGAACAGGACATCGATCGGGTGCGCCGGCACCTCGAGACCGGAGGGTGGCCGCTCACCGGCCCCGCCACATGAATCTCGAGGTGCTGCCCGTCCCCCCCGGCGACGCCGTGCGGGAGGTGCTGCCCGCACTACGGCGCATGCTCGACGGCGACGGACCGGCCCTGCTCCCGGTGCCGGTCGCCGACGACCGGGAAATCCGGAGACTGACCGAAGCGCTGCGCCCGGGCGAACCCGTCGACGACGGCATCGGCCTGGTCGTCGCCACCTCGGGCACCACGGGCACCCCGAAGGGCGCCCAGCTGACCGCCGGGGCGCTGCGGGCCAGCGGTGACGCCACCCACGAGCGCCTCGGCGGACGCGGCTCGTGGCTGCTGGCGCTGCCGGCCCACCACATCGCCGGAATGCAGGTGCTGCTGCGGGGCCTGCTCGCGGGAGCCGGGCCCGTCGTGATCGACGTCGCCGGCGGCTTCGATCCGGCTCGGCTGCCGGCGGCGGTCGCCGCCATGCCCGGTGGGCGGCGCTACACGTCGCTGGTGCCCACGCAGCTGATCAAGGCCCTGGACCACCCGGACGCCGTCGCGGCCCTCGCCGACCTGGACGCGGTCCTGCTGGGCGGTGCCGCCACGCCCGCCCCGGTCCTGCGCCGGGCGCAGGACGCCGGGATCACCGTCGTCCGCACCTACGGGATGAGCGAGACGTGCGGCGGGTGCGTGTACGACGGGGTCCCACTGGCCGGGACCACGGTCCGGGTCGACGCGCAGTCGCGGGTGTGGCTCGGCGGGGCCACACTCGCGCGCGGCTATCGCGGTCTGCCCGATCATCCGGCGTTCGCCGAACCCGGCTGGTTCCGCACCGACGACGCGGGCGAGCTCACCGACGGCGTCCTCCGCATCCTGGGGCGCCTGGACGAGGCCATCTCCACGGGCGGCCTCACCGTCGTGCCGCAGGTCGTCGAGGCCGTCCTGCTCGAGCACCCCGCGGTACGCGAATGCGCCGTGATCGGATTGCCCGACCCCCGGCTCGGTCAACGGGTGGCGGCCGTCGTCGTCCCGGAGGGCGGCGCCTCCCCCACCCTCGACGACCTGCGAGCCTGGACCAGCGCGTCGCTGGACGTCACGGCGGCGCCGCGGGCGCTGCACGTCGTGCCGGCCCTGCCGTTACGCGGCCCCGGCAAGGTGGACCGGCGGGCACTGGTCGCCCGGTTCTCGTAGGCCGACCGGTTCGGCCGAGCGAATGTATCGCTCATCTCCTCGGGCCGACAGGATGGCACATTCGCTCGATGGCAGGATCGACGCATGGCAACCGCTGGTCAATGGCTCGAAGGCGCCCGTCCGCGCACCCTTCCCAACGCGATCGCACCCGTCGTCGCCGGCACGGGGGCGGCGGCCGCGCTCGACGGCGTGGTGTGGTGGAAGGCTCTCCTGGCGTTGGTGGTCGCCCTGGCGCTGATCGTCGGGGTCAACCTCGCCAACGACTACTCCGACGGCATCCGCGGGACCGACGACGACCGCGTCGGGCCGCTGCGGCTGGTGGGATCCGGGGCGGCGTCGCCGGCGTCGGTCAAGCGGGCCGCGTTCGCGTGTTTCGGAGTGGGCGCGGTGGCCGGGATCGCCCTGGCGATCACGAGCGCGTGGTGGCTGCTCCTGGTGGGCGCGGTGTGCATCGCCGGCGCCTGGTACTACACGGGCGGCCGCAACCCCTACGGCTACAGCGGGTTCGGCGAGATCGCCGTGTTCGTGTTCTTCGGGCTCGTCGCCGTGCTGGGCACGCAGTTCGTGCAGGCCGGCCGGGCCGACTGGGTCGGGCTGGCGTGTGCGGTGGCGGTGGGCTCGTTCTCGAGCGCGGTGCTGGTGGCGAACAACCTGCGCGACATCCCCACCGACACCGTCTCGGGCAAGCGCACGCTCGCGGTGCGGCTGGGCGACCCGCGGACCCGGACGCTGCACCTGATGCTGCTGGCCGTGCCGTTCGCGGCGTCGCTGGCACTGGTGGCGCGCACGCCGTGGGCGCTGGCGGGCCTGCTGGCGCTGCCGTTCGCGGTGCGCGCCCATGCACCCGTGCGGTCCGGCGGCCTGGGGTTGAGCCTGATCCCCGCGCTGCGGGATTCGGGCTTGGCGATGCTGGTGTGGGCCGTTGCGACCGCAGCCGCCCTGTTCCTGGCCTGAGGCGTCCCGCGCCCGGAACTTCAGTCCCGGTCGGGCACCAGCACGCCGAGCACCCAGTTGACGATCGAGATGATCAGCGCGCCCCAGAACGCGGTCCAGAAGCCCTCGACGGTCAGGCCGTAGTCGGTGAACTCGCTCAGCCACGCGGTGAGCAGGAGCATCAGCGCGTTCACGACGAGCGTGAACAGCCCCAGGGTCAGGATCAGCAGCGGCAGCGACAGCAGCTGCACGAGCGGCTTGACGAAGGCGTTGACGACGGTGAAGACGAGCGCGATCACCAGCAGGGAGATGATCTCGTTGGCGGCGCCGGTGCCGGAGCCGGTGAAGTCGATGCCGGAGACCCATTGGGCCGCCAGCCAGATGGCGACGGCGTTGAGGACCAGCCGGACCAGGAAGTTGATCATGCCGCCACTGTCGCACATTCCGGCCCCGGCGCGCGGTCGGGAACCGGTCGGTCAGGCGGCGCGACCCGGGTAGTCCCGCAGGCGGTCGCGGAGCGCCCTGCGGGACACGTGGGACTCGACGAGCGTGCAGGCGCGGTCGTCGTCGGAGCGCAGTACCCCGAGCAGGAGGTGCTCGCAGCCGATGACGCGGTCGCGGCGCGCGAGGGCTTCCCGCAGGGCGAGCTGCAGGGACTTCTTCGCGGCAGGATCGAACGGAAGGTGACCGGCAAAGGACCCCCGCCGGTTCCGGCCGGGTCCGCGGTCGAGGATGCCCTCGCCGAAGGTCTCCTCGAGCCGGGCCCGGACGGAATCGAGGTCGATGCCGATAGCACCGAGCGCGGCGGCGTCCTCGTCGCCGAGCACCCCGGTGTCCCGGGCGAGTTCGCTGCGCACGGTCTCGGCGGTGAGGCCGACGTCGGCGAGCAGGTGCCGCAGCGTCACGTCCGCGGTGACGAGGAGGCCGAGCAGCAGGTGGGCCGGCTCGATGCGGGGAGCGTTCAGCTCCCGGGCCTCCCCCTGCGCGGTGACGACGGCAGCTCGTGCGCCGGCGGTGAATCGTTCGAACACGGCGGATCACCCACGCTTCCGGTTGTACTTCTGGTGGACGGCCTGCCTGCTCACCTCGAGCGCGTCGGCGATCGCCTGCCACGACCAGCCCTGCCGGCGGGCGTTGTCGACCTGGATCGCCTCGAGTCGTTCGAGCAACCGTCGCAGGGCCCGCACAGCCCGCAGCCCCTCTGCGGGGTCGGGACTTCCGGCGGCGGCGGCGAGTGTGGTGGCCTCGGTCATACCGTCAATTTACGTTGACAAGCAGGCGGACGTCAAGAAGAGTTGACAAGCCGGGACGGAGCGCGACCGGCTCAGTACCGCGCGACGGCGCCGTCCACCGCACGCTGCAGTTCGTCCTGCACCAGGCGCGTGACGTCGCGAACCTTGCCGTCGAGGTCGGTGACGGGCTCGGTGAGAAACACGCTCGCCGGGCGCGACGGGTCCTTGCCGGGCCCGTAGCCGATACCGACGCACACCAGCGCGGGCCGCGCCCCCAGATCGCGCGAGCGGCGGACGATGTGCCCGATACCGGTCCCGAGCGGCTGCAACCGGGTCGGGTCCCCCTCGTTGCAGGTGCCCTCGGGGAAGATCGCGACACTGTCGCCATGATGCAGCCGGGCGGCGGAGACGTCCATCATCCGGCGCCCGGCGTCGGAGACCGCCCGCAGGCCGTGGTTCTTGGCCCGGAAGACCGGAATCCCGCCCATCATGTCGATCTTGCGGCGCTGCGACTCGTCGGCGAACAGCTCGTCCTTCGCCAGCACCCGCGTGCTGCCGATCACCGGGCGCAGCGGGGAACGCCACGCCGTCGCCGCGAGGACGTACTGATCGCTGTGGGTGAGGTGGTTGGCGACGATCAGGAGCGGCGTCCGAGCCCGGATGAGTTCGCGGAGGCGATCGCGGACCCGGTCGTCGCAGCGCACCCGGGGGCGGTACCGGGCGGCGAGCAGGGCGTAGGCCGCCCGGGCGACGGGCCGGCTCTGCCGGTGCTCGAGGTAGAAGTCGTAGACGGCTTCGTAGTTGTCCAGGGCCACGACGGGGCGTTCCATGCCCCCACGATACTCAACCTACGACACCGTAGGCTACGGCCTCGTAGGGTCGGGTGCGGCCGGGGCCGCGACGGCTCAGGCCTCCCACCTGCCGGTGGCCGCGAACTTCTCGAGCGTCGCGGTCGGGCCGGCCAGATCCATGCCCTCACCGGCCACCCAGCCGTCGTCGAAGTAGGTGCCCGCGTAGCGTTCCCCGCCGTCACACAGGAGGGTGACGACGCTGCCGCGCCGGCCGTCGGCGATCATCTCGGCGATCAGGCCGAACGCACCCCACAGGTTGGTCCCGGTCGAGCCCCCGACGCGGCGGCCCAGGCTCTCACTCGCGTGCCGCATGGCGGCGATCGACGCGGCGTCGGGCACCCGGATCATCCGGTCCACCACCTGGCCGACGAACGACGGCTCCACCCGGGGCCTACCGATGCCCTCGATCCGCGACGGCATGCCGGTGGTGTAGTCCACGGAGCCCGTCTCGTACCCGCCGTAGAACGCGGAGTTCTCGGGGTCGACGACGGCCAGCCGGGTGCGGTGGCGGCGGTACCGGATGTACCGGCCGACGGTCGCGCTGGTGCCGCCGGTGCCGGCGCCGACGACGATCCACTCCGGGATCGGATACTCCTCGAGCTGCAGCTGGGTGAAGATCGATTCGGCGATGTTGTTGTTGCCGCGCCAGTCGGTGGCCCGCTCGGCGTGAGTGAACTGGTCCATGTAGTGACCGCCCAGCTCGACGGCGAGCCGGCGTGCCTCGGCGTAGATCTCCGGCGGCCGGTCGATGTAGTGGCACTGCCCACCCTGCGCCTCGATGAGCGCAACCTTGGCGGGGCTGGTGTTGCGCGGCATCACCGCGACGAAGTCGAGGCCGAGCAGCTTCGCGAAGTATGCCTCGCTGACGGCGGTCGAACCGGACGACGCCTCGATGATCGGGGTGTCCTCGCGCACCCAGCCGTTGCAGATGGCGTAGAGGAACAACGACCGCGCGAGCCGGTGCTTCAGGCTGCCGGTGATGTGCGTGGACTCGTCCTTCAGGTACAGCTGGACGCCCCACCCGGGAGGCAGCGGATAGCGCAGCAAGTGCGTGTCGGCGCTGCGCTGGGCGTCGGCCTCGATCAGCTGGACGGCACGGTCCACCCAGTCCCGCGACGCGCTGCGATCGACGACGCCGTCACTCACCTACGATCCTCGCCGCGCAGGCGGGCCTGCAGGTCGGCCCGGTCGGCGCGCCGGCGCGCGTCGACGGACGCGATACTCTCGTTCACCCGGCGGCGCAGCGGCGCGAACACGACGAGCGAGAGCGGCAGCGCGATCAGCACCGCGAAGAGCGCGGCGACCAGCAGGGGGATCTCCACTCCGAACAGGCGGGGCACGTAGAGGATCACCACAGCGAGCACGAGGACGAGGGCCAGCCGGGCCAGCGAGTAGAGGGCGACGTCCCGGGCCAGGGTGCCCTTGCCGGTGCCGGCGTTGGCGGGCTGGTCAGGACGGTTCTGCGATGCTTCACTCACCCGTCCAGGGTAACCGCCGCGCGCGGGCACTCTGCTGGGCGACCGTCCGTTTTGTCTATTACTTCCGCTTTACCAACCGTAGACCGTTCGAGCAACCGGGGTATTCGGTGTCAACATGGCCACGTCGATCCGAACGAGACGAAACACCCGGAAGGACCATCGATGAGCGCACCCGCATTCAACGGCGCGAAGGAATCGCTGCTGACCCCCGGCCAGGTCGCGGCCCTGTTCCACGTGGACCCGAAGACGGTCACCCGCTGGGCCCACGCCGGCCGGCTCGGCTCGCTGCGCACCCCCGGCGGTCACCGCCGCTTCCGGGAGTCCGAGGTACTCGCGCTGCTGCGCTCCCTCACCACCGAAGCCACCCGCTGATCCGAGGAGACGGAGGCATCGTCGGGGACCCAGGCCACATCTGCACTCTCGCCACTACGAATAGACTGAAGGGGCAGGCCCGGCCGGCTGCGGAAACGCCGGCGGACTGCTCGCGGCGAGGAGGTGCGTGGTGCTCTACCTGTTGGCCATAGTCGGGGCCCTCACGATTGCGGTGCTGCTGTGGAAGGCGTTCGGTCCCGACCTTCGCTCCCGGCCGACCCGCGTGATCGGACCCGACGACGACCCGGACTTCCTGTGGGAGGTCGACCGGGAGTTCCGGCGCAGGTCCGCCGACGGCACCCCCGGACCCGATCAGGACCCCGGAGACTGATCTCCGGCCGAGTGACCTGCCCCGTCGCTGCGCTCGCCCCGGTGACCTGTCCCGTCGCTGCGCTCGCCCCGGTGACCTGTCCCGTCGCTGCGCTCGCCCCGGTGACCTGTCCCGTCGCTGCGCTCGCCCCGGTGACCTGTCCCGTCGCTGCGCTCGCCCCGGTGACCGCGACGCGGGAAGTCGGCGGCGACCCCCGCCGCGAGTTCCAGCAGAGCTCGCCGGGTGCGTGGCTGCAGCCGGGCCAGGTCCACCTCCGCACCCTCCTCGAGGTGCGGATCGAACGGCAGCACGTGGACGGCGCGGCAGCGCCGCGCGAAGTGCTCGACCAGCCGCTCCACGTCCACCTTGCCGGACCGGGGCCGCACGGCGTTGACCACCGCCACCGAGCGGGCCACCAGGTCCCGGTAGCCGTGGGCGTCGAGCCAGTCCAGCGTCGCCGAGGCGCTCCGCGCACCGTCCACCGATCCGGAGCTGACGACCACCAGCGTGTCCGCGTTCTCGAGGATCGCGCGCATCGCCGAGTGCATCAGTCCCGTGCCGCAGTCGGTGAGCACGATGTTGTGGAACCGTTCGAGGATTGCCAGCGCCCGCTCGTAGTCCCGCGCGCTGAACGCCTCCGAGACGGCCGGGTCGCTGTCCGAGGCCAGCACCTCGAGGCGATGCCGGTTCTGTGAGGTGTGGGCCCGGACGTCGCCGTAACGGTGGATGTGCGCCTCGTCGCGCAGCAGCGTGCGCACCGTGCCGGACGTTCGGTCGGCGACCTTCTGGCTGAGTGTCCCCCGGTCGGGATTGGCGTCCACCGCAACTACCCGGTCGCCCCGCAACGACGCGAACGTCGATCCGAGCGTGACCGTGGTGGTGGTCTTACCGACCCCGCCCTTCAGGCTCAGCAGCGCGATCCGGTAGCAGCCGTGCAGCGGTCCGCGCACCTGCTCGACCAGTTCGCGGCGCTGCCGGCCCCGTCGGCTGTCGCCGGGATCGATGCGCCCGCCGGTGCCGCGGTACACGGCCCGGCGCCACCCCCGCGCGGGCGCCGGCTGCACCCGGCTCACGAGAAGCGATGCGTCCAGATCCCGCGCCGACGGCTGCGCCGTCCCCGTCCGCCCGCCGTCCTCCGGCACCACGTCGTCCCCCGTCCCCGGTCCCCCACGGCCCGGCCGACGCGGACGATAACAGATCAGGTCAGGCCGGCGTACGAGTGCAGACCGGAGACGACCATGTTGATGATGAAGAGGTTGAACAGCATGGCGACGAAGCCGGCGACGTTGATCCAGGCCGCGCGCGTGTTGCGCCAGCCCGACGTCGCGCGGGCGTGCAGGTACGCCGCGTACATCACCCAGGTGATGAACGAGACGGTCTCCTTGGGATCCCAGCCCCAGAACCGGCCCCAGGAGGCCTCGGCCCAGATCGCGCCGAGGATGATGCCGGCGCCGAACAGCGGGAACCCGATGATGGTGGTGCGGTAGGCGAGACGGTCCAGGGTCTGCGCGTCCGGCAGGCGCTCGGCGATCCGGCCGAACACGCCGCGACCCTCCTCGCCCTTCGGGAACCGGATGCGCAGCAGGAACAGCAGGCTGGCGACGCCGGAGACCAGGAAGATGCCGCTGCCGACGCTGATGATGGTCACATGGATGGGCAGCCAGAACGACTGCAGGGCGGGCACGACGGGCGCGGCGTCGGCGTACAGCACGGTCGCCGCGAGGAACATCAGGATCAGCACCGGCACGAGCAGGTAGACCCACATGATCCGGTAGGCCGGCCGGCGCAGCACCACCAGGCCGAACAGCACCGCCGCGGCGCACGCCATCGACACGAACTCGTACATGTTGCCGAGCGGGAAGCGCTCGGTGGACAGCCCGCGCAGCACGATCGACGTGACCTGCAGGGCGGCCACCACGACGACGAGCGCGCGCCCCATGTTGCCGAGACGCTCGGACAGCGTCCGGCCCCGCGGCTCCTCCACCCGGCCCGGACCGTCCGGCGCCGAGGGCGGCTCGCCGGCCGCGCCGACGGCGACGAGAGTGCGCTCGCGCTCGGCGACGAGATCGGCCCGGTGCGAGGCGTACTCGGCGATCAGCAGCACCAGCGCGAGCACCAGCACCGCGAACGCCGATTCGAATGCCCAGTCGCTGTACTGCGCGAGAGTCTCGTTGAGGGTCATGCCTTCTTCTCCTGTGCTGCCTTCGCACGTGCGGTCGTGTCGTCGCCGAGCAGTCGGCCGGTCAGACGCTCGAACTCGTCACCCCATCCGGCCTGGTCGGTCCGGGCGAGACCACCGAGTTCTACTACGGTACGTCGTTCCCCGTCGGCCACTGTACCGGCCGGGTAGGCCCGCACCCAGATCCGGCGGCGCTTGATCAGCAACGACACCAGAAGCCCCACCATCATCGTGATCGCCGAAACCAGCACCCAGGTCTGCGCCGGGTCGTGCGAGACCTGCAGGTTCACGAAATCGGTCGCGCCGTCGAAGCGGATCTGTGTCCCGTCGGGGAGCGTCACGCTCTCCCCCGCGAACAGGTTCACCCGGTCCTGCTTGACCAGCCGGCCCTGGTTGATCAGCTCACCGTTGAGGGAGAACAGCGACTGCGGGGTGCCGGTGTCGAGACCCGTGTCGCCCTTGTAGATGTCGATCGCGACGGCGGGATCGGTCAGCGCCGGGTAACCGGAGGACAACAGGTTGCCGTGGAACACCGCGGTGGGCGCGAACAGGCCCTCGATCGCGATCTGGTTGCGCCGCCGCTCGTCGGGATCCGGGTACATCCCGCCCGGCGGGTCGAACCGCATCGCGCCGCTGCTGAGGAAGGTGGTCGCGTCGTCGGGCCGCCACTGCAGCGTCTCGGTGCGGGTCTCGCCGTCGGGCCACGTCACCGTGAAGGACGGCGCGAAGCCGTGGCCCTGCAGGTAGACGCGGTCGCTACCGACCCGCAGCGGGTGGTTCACCCGCAGCTGCGCGTCGCGCCAGGTGTTCGTCGTCAGGTCGGCCCCCGCCTGGTAGTCGATGTTCGAGGTGAACATCTCGGCCTGCCCGTTGTCGAGGTAGTCCGCGGAGAAGTCCTTCACGCGGATGCACATCGGAGTCAGGCCCGTGCCGTCGAGGGTGTTGCCCGCGCGGAACGAGTCGAACGCCGCCGGCGAGCTCGTGCAGAACTCCTCACCGTTGGCGACCAGGATGCGCTGGCCCTCGTAGCCGAACAGCTTGCCCACCGCGACCGCGGCGAGCAGACCCACCAGCGCGAGGTGGAACAGCAGGTTGCCGGCCTCGCGCAGGTACCCCTTCTCCGCGGAGAGCGTGAGCTCGCCGTCGCGCGCGCCGCGCCCGACGGCCGTCTCCGCGCCGCGCTCGGCGATGCGCCAGCCCCGCAACTGACCGCGCACCCGGGCGAGCACCTCCTCGGGCGAGGCGTCGACCGTGGTCTCGAGGTGGTGCGGCAGCCGCGACAGGTTACGCGGCGCCGGCACGGGCCGGGTGCGCAGCGCCCGGTAGTACTCCGTGCAGCGCGGCAGGATGCAGCCGATCAGGGAGACGAACAGCAGCACGTAGATCGCGGTGAACCAGAAGCTGCCGAACACGTCGAACAACTCGAGCCGGTCCAGGAGCGGCCCGAGGGCCGGGCGCGCGGCGATGTACTCGTCGACCTTGCCGGAATTGAGGCTGCGCTGCGGCAGCAGCGCGCCGGGGATCGCGGCCAGCGCGAGCAGGAACAGCAGCACCAGCGCGGTGCGCATCGACGTCAGGCCGCGCCAGGTGTTGCGGACGAACGCCGCGGTCCGACCGGCCGGGCCCTGCCGCGGCGGCGGGGTCGGCGACGGTGGGGCGGTGGGGGTGTCGGTGGCCGTCATATGGTGTTCGGCGCGGGTACTCCCTCGTTCCCGAGGGAGAAAAAACGCCGTCCTCCTTCCCGGTATCGGGGTGGTGTCGAGCACACGTGTCGGTGGGTGCGGCTACGGTGCCGGGCATGGGGGTGGAGGTGGTGCGCTACAACTACCGGCTGCGGCCGGGCCGCCTCGCCGAACGCGCCCTGCTCGACGAGTGGCATCGCTGCCGGTTCCTGTGGAACGAGGCGGTCCACCAACAGAAGGCCGGGGCGAAACCCACCTTCGGGAAGCTGAGCGCACTGCTCACCCGAGCCCGCAAGGATTCGTCGTGGTTGCGGGCCGGATCCCAGGTGGCCCAGCAGCAGACGTTGCGGACCTACGCCCGGGCCCTGGACGATTCGTTCCGGATCACCGGGCGGGGCCGGCCGCGGTTCAAGGCCCGCAAGAAGGCGTTGCCTTCGCTCGAGTACACCCGCCGCGGCTTCACCGTGCGCGAGGGCCGGTTGGTGCTGGCCAAGGGGGTCAGCATCGCGGTGGTGTGGTCGCGGGAGCTGCCGTCCGAGCCGTCGAGTGTGCGCATCACCCGCGATGCGCTGGGGCAGTGGTATGCCTCGTTCGTCGTCACCCGCGACCGCGTCCCGATGCCGGACGCGCCGGAGGGTTCGGCGATCGGTGTCGACTGGGGCGTGAGCAGGACCGCGACCACCACCACCGACGAACGGTTCGACCTGCCGCACCGGCAGCACCGCACCCGCTGCGCGGCGGAGTTGGCGAAGGCGCAACGCACGATGGCCCGTCGCCGCCGGGGAAGAGGCCGAACCCCGTCGAACGGCTACCGGCGGGCCCGTAAGCGGGCGGCGAAGATCCAGCAGAAGGCCGCGGGGCGGACCCGGCACGAGGCGCAGGCGTGGGCGCGGCGGGTGGTCGCCCATCATGCGGTGATCGCGGTGGAGGATTTCCGGCCCCGGTTCCTCGCCAGGTCCACGATGGCGCGCAAGGCCGCGGACGCGGCGATCGCCGCGACCAAGCGCGAACTCGTCGAGCGGGGCAGGCGGGCCGGCCGGAAGGTGGTGCTGGTGCGGCCCGCGTACACGAGCATGACGTGTTCGAGGTGTTTCGCGAGAGCCAAGCAGCCCCTCGGACTCGAGCAACGCATCTTCCGGTGCCCGGCCTGCGGCTACAGCGGATGCCGGGACCGGAACGCTGCCGGAGTGGTTCTGGCTGTGGCGGAGCGTGGCCACACCGGTGTCGACGACGTCAGACAAGCGGATCACCTCCTCGGTGGTGCGGTTGCGGCCTGAGCCGGGAATCTCCCGCCTTCAGGCAGGAGAGGCGTTAAATCGGGAGCGTGACCTCGGAAATAAAGGCGTCCCGGATCCAGGAGACGAACACGTCCCAGGCGCCGGTGACGAGGGCGATTCCGACGGCCATGAGCATGAAGCCGCCGACGAGTTGGACGGTGCGGGCGTGGGCACGCAGCCAGCCCACCCCGCGCAGGGCCCGGGCCGAGCCCAGCGCGAGAACGACGAAGGGCAGCCCGAGGCCGAGGCAGTACGCCACGATCAACGCGACGCCCCGCGCGGCGGTGGTGCCCTCGGTCCCCGCGGCCAGGGAGATCACCCCGGCGAGCGTGGGACCGAGGCACGGCGTCCACCCGAGGGCGAAGACGCCGCCGAGCAGCGGCGCGCCTGCCAGTCCGGAGATGCGCCGGGGTTCGGGGCGGGTGTCGCGCTGCAACGCCGGGATCAGCCCGACGAACACCAGGCCCATCACGATGGTGACCACCCCGCCGATCCGCATCAGCACCTCGCGGTTGACGGAGAGCACGGAGATCGCGCCGAACACCGACGCGGTGGCGAGGACGAACACGACCGTGAATCCGGCGACGAACAGCGCGGCGGCCCCGGCGACGCGCAGGCGCCCGTCGTTGCGGACGGTGGTGGTGCGCCCGCGCGCCTCGGCGGCGGTCACCGCGGGGGCCTCGGCACCCACGACACCGGCCAGATAGGAGAGGTAACCGGGCACGAGCGGCACCACGCAGGGCGACGCGAAGGACACGAGTCCGGCCAGCAGGCACGCCCCGAGGGCCAGCAGCAGCGGGCCGGACGAGGCGACCGACTGGAAGGTGTCCCCGATGCCCGCGGCGAGGACGGCCTCGCTCACGAGCGGACTACTGCTCACCACTGCACCACCCATGTCACTGCACCACCCATGTCACTGCACCACCCATGTCACTGCACCACCCATGTCACTGCACCACCCATGTCACTGCACCACCCATGTCACTGCTCGGACGGACTTTCCGCGGCGACGCGCTCGACGACCGGCTGCAGATCGCTCGCAAGCAGTTCGGTGAGGAACACGGCGGCGACGCGGTGGTCACGGTCGAGGACGACCGTGGTCGGGACGACCGAGGTCGGGTAGTTCGACCCCAGGGCGAGCAGCGAGCGCATCGACGGGTCGTAGATCGACGGGTAGCCCACCCGGTTGTCGACGACGAAATCCTGGGCCTTGTCGCGCTGGTTGTCGCGGACGTTGATGCCGAGGAACTGCACGCCCTGATCCTTGGTGGCCTCGTAGACCTGCTCGAGGTCGTCGGCCTCGCTGCGGCACGGGGCGCACCACTGGCCCCACACGTTGAGCACCACCACCTGGCCGGCGTAGTCGTCGAGCGACAGGGTCTGCCCCTCGTTCATCAGGTCCTCGCCCGACAGTGCACCGAGGGTGCCGCGGTCTGTGGGCGGGTCGTAGAAGATCCGGGTCTGGCCGCCGGGCGAGACGAAGTCGAAGGTGCCCCCGGTGGCGACGGCGTCGTCACCGGTGGCGCACGACGTGAGAGTGAGGCCGCAGGCCAGCGCCGCCGCCGCCAGCGCCGCCCGTCGCGTGGCCCGGCGCCTCATGCGCCGTGGACGGTCGGGTCCGAGGCCCCGGCCGGTTCGGAGTAGACGATGTCGACGAGGGTGTCGCCCTGGTACACCAGCGAGGTCAGCGACGCGAGGCTGCACTGGCGGTGCTGCGGGTTGTGCCACAGCCGCTCGCCCTCGAGGAAGCGGCGCAGCGTCCACACCGGCAGCTGGTGGCTGACGCACACCGCCTCCCGGCCGACCGCGGCGATGCGGGCGGCGTTGACGGCGGCGAGCATGCGGTGCGCGATCTGCAGGTAGGGCTCTCCCCACGACGGGGTGAAGGGGTCGCGCAGCTTCCACCAGTGCCGCGGCCGGCTCAGCGCCCCGTCGCCGACGGCGACCCGCAGGCCCTCGAACTGGTTGCCCGCCTCGACCAGGTTGTCGTCCGTCGCCACCGGCAGGCCGTGCTTGTCCGCGATCGGCTGGGCGGTCTGCTGGGCCCGCTCGAGCGGGGAGGCGACGATGTGCGCGATGTCGTGGTCGGCGAGGGCCGAGGCCACCGACCGAGCCTGTGCCTCCCCGGTCACGGACAGCCGGAAGCCGGGCAGACGGCCGTAGAGGATGCCGCTGGGGTTGTGCACCTCGCCGTGCCGGAGCACGTGCACGATGGTGCGGGTCTCGGACGGGGCAGGTTCGGTCACGTGGGAATTCCTCGGGTGTGCGTCGGGTGTGGTGGCGTGGGAGGGCCCGCTCAGACGGTGGCGGCCGCCGCGGCCTTCGCTGCGTGCGGCAGTGCGTCGGCGATGCGGGAGAACGCGTCGTCGTCGAGCACGGAGGAGACGAACCACGTCTCGAACGCGCTCGGCGGGGCGTAGACGCCGTGGTCGAGCAGCGCGTGGAAGAACGCCGGGAACCGCCACGTCTGCGCGGCCTTGGCCTGCGCGTAGTCGGTGACCGGGTCCTCGGTGAAGAAGACGCTGAGCATGGTGCCGGCGAACTGGACCCGGTGCGCGACGCCCTCGGCCGTGAGGGCCTCGCCGATCATCCGTCCGAGGGTGGTGGCGTTCCGGTCGAGCGCGGCGTAGGCGTCGCTGTCGGCGGCGCGCAGGCTGGCCAGCCCGGCGGCGACGGCGACCGGATTACCCGACAGGGTGCCGGCCTGGTAGACGGGCCCCGCCGGCGCGAGGTGGGCCATGACGTCGGCGCGGCCGCCGAACGCGGCCGCGGGCAGGCCGCCGCTCATCACCTTGCCGAACGTCATGAGGTCGCCGGCGACATTGTCGATGCCGTACCAGCCGGCCGGTCCCGCCCGGAACCCGGTCATCACCTCGTCCATGATCAGCAGCGCGCCGTGCTCGCGGGTCAGCTCGCGCAGGCCGGCGTTGAAGCCCGGCAGCGGCGGGACGGTGCCCATGTTGCCGGCGGCGGCCTCGGTGATCACCGCGGCGATCTTCCCCGGGTTGGCCACGAACGCCGCGCGCACCGCCTCGAGGTCGTTGTACGGCACGACGATGGTGTCTTCGGCCTGCGCACCGGTCACACCCGGCGACGTCGGCAGCCCGAAGGTGGCGACGCCGGAGCCGGCGTCGGCGAGCAGGGCGTCGACGTGACCGTGATAACAGCCCGCGAACTTGACGATCTTGGTTCGGGCGGTGAATCCGCGGGCCAGCCGCACCGCGCTCATCGTCGCCTCGGTGCCCGAGTTGACGAGCCGGACCTGCTCGACGGGTTCGATGCGCGCCACGATCTCCTCGGCGAGTTCCACCTCACCGGCGGTCGGCGCGCCGAACGACAGGCCCGTCGTGGCGGCGCTGCACACCGCGTCGACGACCGCCGGGTGCGCATGGCCGAGGATCATGGGCCCCCACGAACACACCAGGTCGACGTAGGAATTGCCGTCCACGTCGGTCAGCGTGTAGCCCGAGGCGGACGCGACGAAGCGCGGGGTACCGCCGACCGATCCGAATGCGCGGACCGGAGAGTTCACACCCCCGGGAATCACCTTCGACGCCCGGTCGAACAGTGCGGTGGATACGGAGTCGCGGGCGCGAGATGCATCGGGGGTCGCAGTCACGACCTCCAGTGTCCCAGTTTCGCGGGATTTGCCAAAAGGCGTGGACCCTGCAACGGCGGTCGTTCCGATAGGAATGTGACCATGGTCTCGTTCGACGACGTCCGGATCGCCCTCGCGGACCGTTTCCGGGTGGTCACCGCCGCGTTGTCCGCCGACGGTCGTGAGGTATTTCTCACCGGTCCGGTGGACGTCGGTGTCGACGTCGACGTCACCGTCGACGAACCGGGTCTGCCGGTGCGGTCGGTGCGGGGCCGGGCGATGGTGCGGACGCTGGCGGGTTCCGCGACCGGCCTGGGGATCCGGGGGACGACTCCCCCGCCGCGCGCCGGCATCGCGAGGCCGCGACCGGAGTGCGGGTGGTGCGAGCCCGCGGCACCGCCTCCGACCACCTGCTGTGCCTGGATCTCAGCGACCTTCCCCTCGTCGCGCAGGCGCTGCTGCTGCGCCTGGACCCGGTGCACGACCCCGACGAGTACTCGGCGTTGCGCCGCGTCACCGCCTCCCTCGCCGTCCCCTACTCGGTCGCGGACGTGCGGTCCGCGGCGGCGGCCGACCCCGCGACCGCGCGTCTCGCGACCCGCATCGACAACCTGGGGATCGCGGCGTGGGAGCTGTGGCGCCGGGGGGACGAACGCTCGGCCGCCGAGCTCGACCTGACGGCGGGCCGGTGCTTCGTGATCGATCTCGGCAGCCGGAACTCCCCCGGCGAGCGGGCCGCGGTGTCACTCGGCCTGCTGGGCCGGCTGTGGATGCTGCGGCGGCGCCGCCTACCGATGCTCCTGGTGGTGGACGAGGCGCACAACATCCTGCCGTCGGTCACGGCGGACCCGTTGTCGTCGAGCACCGCGGATCTGGGGGGTGCTCATCGCCGGCGAGGGCCGCAAGTTCGGGCTGCACCTGTTCGTCGCCACGCAGCGCCCCGGGAAGGTGCATCCGAACGTCGTGTCCCAGTGCGACAACCTGTTGCTGATGCGCATGAACGGCAGCACCGACATCGAGGAGCTCGCACACCTGTTCTCGCACGTCCCGCCGGCGATGCTGCACCGCGCCACGACGTTCGGGCTGGGCCAGGCCCTCTTCGCGGGACCGATCGCCCCGACCCCCTGCTGGCCCGCGTCGGGACGCGGGTCAGTCCGGAAGGCGGCGCGGACGTCCCGACGGACTGGGCGCATCCTGCAGCCGATACCGGCGTTCTCACATACCCACACGAGGGGCCCGAATCGTCCTAGTGTCAAGTCCATGACGACCACAGCTGAGCACATCCGCATCACCCTGGACGGCGCGTGGCGGCAGGCGCGCGAGCGGGCCCGCGCGGATCTGGACCGGCCCGAGTTTGCCCCGCACTACACGCCGGACCTGGACGCGGCCCGGGCGATCACGCTGAAGCAGATGCGGATGCTCGCCGAATCCGGCTATGCCCGGGTGGGCTTCTCCAAGGCGGTGGGCGGGGGCGGCGACGCCGGTGGCGCGGTGGCGTCGATCGAGATGCTCGCCATGTCGGACCTGTCGCTGATGGTCAAGGCCGGGGTGCAGTGGGGCCTGTTCGGCGGCGCGATCGAGAATCTCGGCACGACCCGTCACCACGAGCGCTACCTCGGCCCGCTCATCGACCTCGATCTGCTCGGCTGCTTCGCGATGACCGAGACCGGTCACGGCTCCGACGTCCAGTCACTCGAGACGACGGCGTCGTACGACCCGGGCACCGAGGAGTTCGTGATCCACTCCCCCACCCCGTCCTCACGCAAGGACTACATCGGCGGCGCGGCGCAGCACGCGACGGTCGCCGCGGTGTTCGCGCAGCTGATCACCGGGGGCAAGTCCCAGGGCGTGCACTGCTTCGTCGTGCCGATCCGCGACGAGAACGGCGACGACCTGCCCGGCGTCACCACCTCCGACTGCGGCCACAAGGGCGGCCTGCCGGGCGTGGACAACGGGCGGATCATGTTCGACCACGTGCGGATCCCGCGGGAAAACCTGCTCAACCGGTACGCCGACGTCGAGCCCGACGGCACCTATGTCTCGGCGATCGAGAACCCGAACCGCCGCTTTTTCACCATGGTGGGCACGCTCGTGCGGGGCCGGGTCACCGTCGGCGGCTCGGCGGGTGCCGCGGCCCGCGTCGCGCTGTCGATCGCGACGCGGTACGCGTTGCAGCGCCGCCAATTCAGCGCCCCGGGCGACGAGAAGGAGGTGCTGCTGATGGACTACCTGGTGCATCAGCGCCGCCTGCTGCCGCTGATCGCGAGGTCGTACGCGCTGACCTTCGCGCAGAACGAGCTGGTCTCGACCATGGACCGGATCCAGACCACGCCCGTCGACGACGTCGACCCGCAGGAGCAGCGTGAGCTCGAGGGCCGCGCCGCCGGACTGAAGGTCGCCAACACCGCCCACGCGACGCGCGCCATCCAGGAGTGCCGCGAGGCCTGCGGCGGCGCCGGATACATGGCCGAGAACCGGCTGACGGCGTTGAAGGCGGACACCGACGTGTTCACCACGTTCGAGGGCGACAACCACGTGCTGACCCAGCTCGTCGCGAAGGAACTGCTCACCGCCTACGCGGACGAGGTCCGCGGGATGAGCCCGGTGGAGTGGATGAAGTTCGCCGCCGTCACGGTGTCGGACATCGTCAAGAAGCGCACCGCCGCGCAGCAGATCCTCCAGACACTCGTCGACACCCGGAAGGACAACGAGGAGGACGGCAGCCTCTTCGACCGCGGCACGCAGATGGCGATGTTCGAGTCCCGTGAGCAATACCTGCTCTCGACGGCGGCGCGGCGGCTGCAGGCCGCGTCGAACCGCGAGGAGAACATGTTCGACGCGTTCAACTTCGTGCAGGACCACGTGCTGCACGCCGCGCAGGCCCACATCGACAGGGTCGTGCTGGAGGCGTTCGTCGCGGGCATCGACTCGTGTCCCGACGAGGCGGGCCGCGAGCTGCTGTCGGACCTGTGCGACCTGTACGCGCTGAGTGTCATCGACGAGGACAAGGCCTGGTACATGGAGCACCGGCAGCTGTCGGTGGAGCGAGCGAAGGCCGTGTCACGCGGCATCAACGAACGCTGCCGGACCCTGCGTCCGCACGTGACGACACTCGTCGAGGGTCTCGGCGTGCCGGAGCACCTGCTGGGGTCGGCGATGCTCGACGGCCCGGGCACGGACGCCGGTCGCCTCGGCTGACCCGCCGGGCCGGGTGCGCGGATCAGACCAGTGCCAGCACCCGGCACGGTCCGCCGGTGCCGCCGACGTGCTTGGGCGCGCCGACGACGACGGTCGCGCCGCGCGGTGGCACGGCCGCGAGGTTCGCCATCGCCTCGATGCCGTAGCGGCCCGCGCCGAGCAGCTCCACGTGGGCGCCGAAGTCGCTGCTGCTCGCCCGGTCGAGGCTGAGGGTGTCGACGCCGAGCCCCACGACGTTCCGTTCGTGCACGAGCATCCGCACGGCGTCGCGGTCGAAGCCCGGCGCGTGCGGGATACGCAGCGCGTCGGCGTTGACGAAGCGGGTGGGATCGGCAAGGCGGGCCTCCCAGCCCGAGTGCATCGCGACGAACGCGCCCGGCGGGATCGGGCCGTGTTGCTGTTCCCAGGCCGCCACGTCGGCGACGGTGAGAACGGAGTCGTCGTCCTGCGCGGCCTTGCCGGCGATGTCGACGACGGCGAGCGGGGCCACGAAGTCGCGCACCGGCAGCGCCTCGACGGTGGCGCCGCCGCGCACGATGTGGGCCGGGGCATCGAGATGGGTGCCGGTGTGCTCCCACAGCGACATCTCGTTGACGGCGAAACGCCCGGTGTCGAGCGTTGCGACGGGACGCATCGTGAACTGCTCGTTGCCGGGCCAGACCGGGAACTGCGGGGTCAGCGTGTGGGTCAGGTCGATCACCGCGTCGGCCCGCACGGGGGTGGTGTGCCCGCCGGCCCGTGCGGCGGGCGTCGCGGCGAGGCCCGCGGCGGTCACACCCACTGCGGTGAGGAAGGACCGGCGGCCGAATCGCCCTCGGCTGTCCTGGATCTCGCGATACACCCGGTCGAGCACCGTCGGTGAGCACATCGTCTCGCCCTCTCAGTCGGCGGCAGGTTCCACCAGCAGGACGCGGTCGCCGCTTCCGTTGTCCGTCGTGACGAGCAGCGCCCCGTCGGGCTGCGCGGTCACCGACCGCAGCCGGCCGAATCGGCCCTCGAGCGCGGTCGCGGTCTCGTCCACCGCGCGGCCGTCGGCGGTGAGTTCGAGGAACAGCAACTTCTCCTGCTGTTGGCTCGTGATCACCAGTGCGCCGTCCCACCCGTTCCAGCCGGCACCGGCGACGAACGTGCCGCCGGGAGTCGCGAGGGTGGGGGCGCCGGAACTCCACACGGCCCCGATCGCCCCCGGAACGCGGGCCGGGTCGGTCATGGGCACCGACTCGTCGTAGACGAACGGGAAGCGGTCGGGCCGGTAGCCGTAGTTGCCACCCGCCAGCAGCAGATTCACCTCGTCGTCACGGCCGGTGCCCTGCTCGACCGCATAGAGTTCGCCGGTGCCGGGACGCAGCGCCAGTCCCTGCACGTTGCGGTGGCCGAGAGTGAACACCGGGCTGTTCGGATCGGGGTTGCCCGCCGCGGGAGTGCCGTCGGGATCGATGTGGAGCACCTTGCCGCCCAGGCTGTTCCGGTCCTGAGGAACCTGGGGGTGGCCGGTGTCGCCCGTGCCGACGTACAGCGATCCGTCGGGGTGGGCGAGCAGCCGGCAGCCGCCGTGACGGCCGCCCTGCCCGACCGGGATGCCGGCGAGCACGGTGGCACCACGGGTCAATTCCGTCCATCCGGCATCGACCGTCCACGACTGCACGCGGATGTCGGTGCCGTCCGGGCCGCGACGACCCTGACAGCTGTAGAGGGTCCGGCTCGTCCCGAAATCGGGCGCCAGCGCCAGTCCCATCAGACCGGTCTCGCCCTCGGCGTACAGGTCGGACAAGTCGGCGCGCACGTCGCGGACGTCACCGTCCGGGCCACGGACCACGAAGCGGCCCTTGCGTTCTCCGGTGAGGATCGTCCCGTCCGGCGCAGCGACGACGTCCCAGGGCTTGCTCAGCCCCTCCATCAGCGGCGTCACGGTCAGCGCCGGCAGCGCGCCCGCCTCGGGTGGCGCCGCGTGGGCACTCGGCGGCCCTGCCGCGAGCACGCCCGCTGCGATCGCCGCCGCGCACCTCCCCGGGATTCGCACGCGCATCTCCTCGTCGCCGGATCCCGGCGATGTTACGGAAGGCGATGCGCCGGACGGCGACGACACGCGCGTCGGCGTCAGATTCGTTCGGGTTCCGCTGCGGAGGCGTCCGCCGGGACCGACCGGAGCCGGTGCGCGCGGGCCGGAACCGCACGGCGCGCGGCGAGCACGCCGAGCACCGCCACGGCAGCGAACCCGAACAGCAGCAGCCGCGCCGAGCGCACGTCGGACGGTTGTCCCGCGTTGACGAGGACGCCGGCCAGTGCTGCGCCGAACGCGTTCGCGATCAACTGGACCGTGTTGATCGCGGCGGACGCCTTGCCGCTTTCGCGCGGGCATCGGCGACGGAGTTCATCGCGCCGACCGCGAGGTGCGGCCACGCGATGCCGATGCCCGCGCCCGCGACGACCAGTCCCGTAACCCACGCCGCGACCGCAGCCGGTCCGGCCTCGTCACGCACGACGGCCGCCATGAGCGCGAGGCCGAGGCCGACGAGCACCGGAGCGCTCACCACGATGCGGTGCACGGTTCGTGGCGCGGACGCCGAGGCGCTCGGGATCTCGCCGAGCGTCCACCCCACCGCGAGCGCGGCGCCGAGGAAGCCGGCGGCCAGCGGCGCGAGGCCGGCGAGGCGCTGCCCGAACAACGGGACGAACGTCTCGGCGGTCGAGGCGACCGCCAGCACTGCGATCGTCAGGTACACCCAGCGCAGCCGGGCGGTGGTGAACGTCGCCGCCGGCAGGATGCCGTGCGGGCTGCGGCGGTCGACGGCGACGAACGCGACCACGGCAGCGGACGCTACCGCGATCAGGGCGATCGTGGGCGCACTGCCGGTCACGACGGCGGCCACGCTGACCGCCAGGGCCGCGGCGGTGAGCAGGGCCAGCGAACCGAGCGGAATCCTGCCGGCGTCCCGCGATCCGCGGGCGTGCGCCGGCAGGGTGAAGGGCACCGCGGCTGCGACCGCGAGCGTGCACACCAGTAGCGCGCCGAACGCCCATCGCCAGGCGTGGAACTGGGCGAACACACCGCCGACGGCGGGTCCCGCAAAGGTCCCCACGCCCCACATCGCCGATACGAGCGCCGCGCCGCGGCTCCAGAGGCGTTCGGGCAGTGCACTGTTCAGAACGGCGTAGCCGAGCCCGGCGAGCAGGCCGCCGCCGAGTCCCTGGACCGCCCGGCCCGCCAGCAGCGTCTCCATGGACGGGGCGAGCGCACACACGAGGGTGCCGGCCGCGAAGGTCCCGAGCCCCACGAGGTAGGCGCCCCGGGGTCCGCGGGCGGCGAGGAGCCGCGCCACGGCCGTCGAGGAGATCACCGACGCGATGAGGAACACCGTCGCCGTCCACGCGTAGTAGGCGTGGCCGCCGATCTCCTCGACCGCGGTCGGCAGCAGGCTCGTGGTGAGGTACACGTTGGTGGCGTAGAGGGCAACTCCGCCGGCGAGAACCGCTGCCGTACCGCGGTATTCGCGCCCGAGAAGTTCCGACCAGGCGCCGGCGCGAGTCGTGGATCCATGCATGACGGTGACTGTAGAGTCTCGAGTGCACTTGAGATCAAGCGCGGGGAACGGAGTCGTGATGAGCCGCACGAGCGAAGAACTGCTGGCGATCGGTGAGGTCTCCCGGCGCACGGGCGCCGCCGTGTCTGCGATTCGTTACTACGAGTCGCTGGGACTCTTGACGGCACACCGCACCGCAGGCGGCACGCGCCGCTTCCCCCGGCACACGATCCGGCGAATCTCGATCATCCAGTTGGCGACCCGGTTCGGCATTCCGCTCGCCGAGGTGGCCGAGGTGTTCTCGACGCTGCCGGCCGACAGGCCCCCGACCCGACGGGACTGGATGCGCATCTCGCGGGCCTGGCACGAGCGACTCGAGGAACGCAAGCAGGCGATCGACCGGATGCAGCGCGAACTGGCGGGGTGCATCGGCTGCGGCTGCCTGTCGCTGCAGGCGTGCACACTGTTCAATCCGGGCGATCGGCTGGGCGAGGACGGCGCGGGCGCGCGGCGCGTCGACCCGGGGGCCCGCTAGACGGGGGCGACCTGCAGGATCTTGTCGTCGGAGCCGTTGTCGGTGGTGACGAGGAGCGAGCCGTCGGGCAGCGGGGTGAGCGACCGCAGGCGGCCGTACTCCCCCTCGAGCAGCGTCGCCGACTCGGTGACGCTGCGGCCGTCGTCGGACAGGCGCAGCAGCAGGAGCTTCTCGTCCTGCTGGCTGCTGACGACGAGCGCACCGGACCACAGGCCCCACGCCGGCCCGGCTGCGAACGCCAGCCCCGGGGTGGCGATGGTAGGCGAGCCGGAACTCCACACCGCCGGAATCGCGCCGGGCACGCGCTCGGGATCGGTCATCGCCACCGATTCGTCGTACGTGCCGGGTTCGCGGTCGGGACGCCAGCCGTAGTTGCCGCCCGGCACGAGCAGGTTGACCTCGTCGTCGCGGCTGCTGCCCTGCTCCACCGAGTAGAGCCGGCCGGTACCGGGCTGCAGCGCCAGCCCCTGCACGTTGCGGTGGCCGAGGGTGAACACGACGCTGCGCGGGTCCGGGTTGCCGGGCGCCGGCGACCCGTCGGGGTTCAGGTGCAGCACCTTGCCGCCGAGGCTGGCCGGATCCTGCGGCGCCGTCGGGCGGGTGGCGTCGCCCGTGCCGATGTACAGGGTGCCGTCGGGGTGCGCGAGGATCCGGCAGCCGGCGTGGCGCCCGCCGCGGGCCACCGGCAGGCCCTCGACGACGGTGCGCTGCCGCGTCATCGTGGTCCAGCCGGGATCGACGGTCCAGGCGTAGACGCGGACGTCGTCGGGGTCGCGGTGCCCCTGGCACGCGTAGACGGTGCGGCTGGACTCGAAGTCGAGGGCGAGCGCCACGCCCATGAGCCCGGTCTCCCCCACCGCGTACAGGTCCGGCAGGTCGGCGCGCAGTTCCTCGACGCGGCCGTCGGGCCGCCGGACGACGAACCGGCCCGACCGTTCCCCGGTCAGCAGCGTCCCGTCGGGGGCCTGCACCACGTCCCACGGATGGTCGAGACCGTCGACGACGGTGGTGACGGTGACCCGCGGCGCGGCCGCCGACTCGGGGACCGCGCTCGGCGTACCCGAGAGCACCGTCCGCGCGGGCTCCTCCGGCGCACACGCCGTCAGGACGCACGCCAGCCCCGCAGCGCACAGTCCGTGGGCGATCCGCATGCCGATCGGGCTCCTCGGGCGATCAGGGTTTGAGAACGAGGCGGGCGATCGCGTCCGAGGCCTCCTGGATCTTCGCGTCGGCCTCCGGTCCGCCCTGCCGGGCGGCGTCGACGACGCAGCCGGCCAGGTGCGCGTCCAGCAGCTTGAGCGAGACCGTCTGCAGGGCCTTGGTGACGGCGGAAACCTGGGTCAGGACGTCGATGCAGTAGCGGTCGTCCTCGATCATCCGGGCGATGCCCGCGACCTGTCCCTCGATGCGGCGCAGGCGCTTGAGCAGGTCCTCCTGGTGCGGGGTGTATCCGGCCATACCCGCATCGTACCCCTAGGGGGTATTAAAGCAAGGGTGGATCGGCGCGCTCGGCCAGCACCGTCCCGAGTTCGGACCGCAACCGCCCGTGATCCTTGGCCCAGGCCCGCACCAGGGCGCCGCCGCGCAACCGCAGGCCGACGGCCGTGCGACCCCGCGGCACGTTCGACAGCTCCCCCAGCGGCCGGGCCGTCTCCCAGCGCTCGGGTTCGCGGGCCCGGGGATCGGCCGCGGGCAGCACCGCGTCGATCTCCTCGAGCGGCAGTTCCTCGGTGCCGAGGCGCAGCATCGTCGCGGTCAGCTCGACGCTCACGTGCCGCCGGGCCGCGACGACCGTCACGTACGCGAAACCGCTGAGGACGAGAGCGATCACCGGCAGGGAGACCCAGTGGACCACCGGCCCGGTGAGCAGCTCCACGGCGAGCACGACGACGCAGAGCACCGGGCCGAGCGCCACGGTGCGCCAACGCGCACCGGGCTCGTGGAATCGGGACTCGGCCGGCTCGCTCACGTCGCGATCAGGCGCTGAGCATGCCCGGAACGACGACCAGCACCAGTGTCACCACACCCAGGACGGCGATGAGGCCGATCAGAACCAGCTCACGACGACGACCGTAGGGCCGGGGCTCCACCTGCATGAAAGTCCTCTTCGCTCGTCGGGGACGGCCGCGCGGGCCGTGGGTCGTCAGACACCGTACTCCGCGCGCCCGTCGGGTCAGCTCGGGGGCAACCGAAGGAAGTACAGGTTCGGCTCGCGGCGGTGCATGAGCACGATCGCCCCGACCGAGCACACACCCTGCAGGATGCTCACGAGACCGATCACGAGTCCGGCCCCACCGCCCAGCGCACCGACGCCGAACACCGTGGGGATCGCCGTGAAGGTCAGGAAGACGCCGATCATCGTGAGCAGCATGCGCGCCCAGTTCCGGCCGCGGCGCATCGCGAAGACCACGAGCAGGAACAGGCCGGCGAACGCCAGGCCCAGGACGGCGGTGATCCCGAAACCCAACGGCAGCAACGACTCCACCGATTCCCGGGGCATCTCCACCGGGGGCGTCTGCCGGGCCAGCTCGGCCGTCATCTGGTCGACGAACTCGTCCCTGCGCTCCCACATCAGCGCCACGCTCGCCCCGAGGTACACCAGGCCCAGGGCCGCGACCGCACACCACAGCTGGAACGCGGTCTCCACGTCCACGGGGGTGGGGCGCCGCTCCCCCGGAGCCGTCCCGGGCGGCGTGGCCGGCGGCCCGGGCCACTGCGACGGTTCGGGCGTGCTCACGTGAGCCGGCCCGCGACCTCGGCCGCCCAGTAGGTGAGCACGATGTCGGCGCCGGCTCGACGGATGCTCGTCAGCGACTCCAGTATTGCCGCGTCCCGGTCGATCCAGCCGTTCTGCGCGGCGGCGGTGATCATCGCGTACTCACCGGAGATCTGATACGCCGCGACGGGCACGTCCGAGCGGTCCGCGACCTCGCGCAGCACGTCGAGGTACGACATGGCGGGCTTGACCATCACCAGGTCGGCGCCCTCGGCGAGATCGAGATCGACTTCGCGCAGCGCCTCCCGGCGGTTCGCCGGATCCTGCTGGTAGGTGCGCCGATCGCCCTCGAGCGAGGATCCCACCGCGTCGCGGAACGGCCCGTAGAACGCCGACGCGTACTTCGCGGAATACGCGATCTGCCCCACGTCCTGATGCCCCGCGGCGTCGAGCGCCGCCCGGATCGACGCGACCTGGCCGTCCATCATCCCGCTCGGACCGAGCAGGTGCGCGCCCGCCTCGGCCTGCGCGACAGCCATCTCCGCGTACCGCTCGAGCGTCGCGTCGTTGTCCACCTCACCCGAAGCGCCCAGGACGCCACAGTGACCGTGGTCGGTGAACTCGTCGAGGCACGTGTCGGCCATCAGGACCGTCGCGTCGCCGAGTTCGGCGCGCAGGTCGCGCAGCGCGCGGTTGAGCACGCCCTCCGGGTCGGTGCCGCCGGATCCGCGGGCGTCCTTGTCCTCGGCCCGCGGCACGCCGAAGAGCATCAGCCCGCCGACACCGGCCTCGACCGCGGCGGTCGCCGCGGCCGGCAGCGAGTCGGGGGTGTGCTGGTACACGCCCGGCATCGAGGGAATCTCGCGCGGCGCGTCGAGCCCGTCGGCGACGAACATCGGCAGCACCAGATGCCGCGGCTCGAGGGAGGTTTCGGCGACCAGCCGGCGCATGGCCGGGGTGGTGCGCAGCCTGCGGGGACGGACATCGGGATACATCGGCGGACTCACCTTCCATGCAAGCCGTGCGCGGTTTCGGTAGCGGCAGCCACCGGAACCGCGCACGGTGGGTCAGCGGCGGGCGCGGGACTTCTTGCGGGGCGGCGGCAGCGCGCCCTCGGCCCGCAGCCGGGCGGCGTGCTCGGCGAGCGCCTCCACCAGGGGACCGATCTGGGCGGTCTCCGGCTGCACGTCCACCCGCAGGCCGAACTCGATCGCGGTCTCCGCGGTCTTCGGCCCGATGCACGCGACGATCGTGCGCGCGTGCGGCTTACCGGCGATACCCACGAGGTTGCGGACCGTCGAGGACGAGGTGAAGCACACCGCGTCGAACCCACCGGTCTTGATCATCTCGCGGGTCTCGGCCGGCGGCGGCGCTGCCCGCACCGTGCGGTAGGCCGTCACGTCGTCGATCTCCCAGCCCCGCTCGCGCAGCCCCTCGGCGAGGGTCTCGGTGGCGATGTCGGCGCGCGGCAGCAGGACCCGGTTGACCGGGTCGAAAACGTCGTCGTACGGGGCGAACTCGGCTAGCAGGCCCTCGCTGGACTGCTCCCCGGAGGGCACCAGCTCGGGGGTGATCCCGAACGAGCGCACCTTGTCCGCCGTCGCCTGCCCGACACACGCGATCTTCACGCCCGAGAAGGCGCGGGCGTCGAGGCCGAACGCCTCGAACTTCTCCCACACCGCGCGCACCGCGTTGGTGGAGGTGAACACCACCCACTGGTAGCGGCCGTCCACGAGACCCTTGACGGCCCTCTCCATCTGGGCCGGGCTGCGGGGCGGCTCGACGGCGATGGTCGGCACCTCGATCGGGATGGCGCCGTGCGCGACGAGCCGCTCGCTCATCTCCCCGGCCTGCTCCTTGGTGCGCGGCACCAGCACCGTCCAGCCGTACAGCGCGCGGGACTCCCACCACGAGAGCTTGCCGCGCTGCGAGACGATCTTGCCGACGGTGACGATGAGCGGCCCCACCAACTCGGAGCCGGCATCGTTGAGCGTGGCGAGGGTGGCCTCGACGGTGCGCTGTTGACGGGTCGTGCCACGGACGGTGATCGCCGCGGGGGTCTGCGGCGCCAGCCCGTGCTCGACGAGGGCACTGGCAGTCTCCGCGAGGTGACCGGACGTGGCGTGCAGCACCAGCGGGCCGGGCGCGGCGGCGAGCGCCGCCCAGTCCACCTCGCCGCGCACGTCGACCTCGGTGTGACACGAGCCCAGGGCCATGCCCGCGTAGCTCGGCACGGCCGAGCCGGGGGTCAGGCCCGGCAGGACCTCGAACACCACCTGGGTGCGGGCGACGGCGTTGACCTCGGCGATCACCGAGTCGGTGGTCAGCGGGTCACCGGCGACGAGGCGCACGACGTCGTGGCCGTTCTTCGCCTCCGCGACGAGGGTCTTGGCGACCTCGGTGGGCTCGCCCAGCGCGGGACGCACCTCGGTGACGGGCTCCCCGGTCTCCGGGTCCCGGCCGGCGGTGGTACCGACGAGCGCGACCACCCCCTTGTCGACGTCGGGGTCGGTGAAGGCGATCGTCGCGCCCGCGAGCACATCGCGGGCGCGCACGGTCAGCAGAGCCGGGTCGCCCGGCCCAGCTCCCACGAACAGGATCCGTCCGGGATTGTGCTTGCGGACTCGGCTCATCGGTCATTCTCCAGTGCGGTCAAATCTGCGGTAAGGGGAAACCTGGGGTGCGGACGGAGGGCGTCAAACATCTGCGGTGCCCTGTTCCGGCGCGTCGTCCGCACGGCTGGTCATCAGCTCGCGCGCACCGAGATCGAGCAACTCGCGGGCCAGCGCCCGGCCCAGCTCCTCCGCGCGGTCGGGGTCGCCGACGGCGCTCGCGCGCAGCACGTCCGAGCCGTCCAGGGCGGCGGCGCAGCCGCGCACGGACAGTTCCTCGATCACGCGGCCGTCGTCGTCGAGGGATTCGACGACCTCGGCAACGGCCCCGACCGGGGCGGTGCAGCCGGCCTCGAGCTCGGCGAGCAGGGCCCGTTCGGCGACGACCGCGACGCGACTGGCGCGGTCGTCGAGGCCGGCGAGGATCTCGATCAGTGCGGTGTCCCCGGCGCGGCATTCGACCGCGAGGGCTCCCTGGGAGGGCGCCGGCAGCATCTGCACCGGCTCGAGCGACTCGGTGATCCGGTCGAGGCGGCCGATGCGCGAGAGCCCCGCGCGGGCGATGACGATGGCGTCCAGTTCGCCGGACGCGACCTTCCCGAGCCGGGTGTCGATGTTCCCGCGCAACGGTTGGATGTCGAGGCCCAGGCCCATGGCGGCGAGCTGGGCACGCCGCCGCGGCGCGGAGGTGCCCACACGGGAGCCGGGCGGCAGTTCGCCGAGCACCAGGCCGTCACGGGCGACGAGCGCGTCACGCGGATCCTCACGCGGCGGCACGGCCGCGATCACCAGACGCGGATCCTGCGCGGTCGGCAGATCCTTGTACGAGTGCACGGCCAGGTCGACGTCGCCGGCGAGCAGCGCCTCGCGCAGCTCGGCGGTGAAGACGCCGACGCCGATCCGCTCGACCGGGCCGGCGGTCACGTCGCCCTTGGTGGTGATGACGACCAGCTCGGCGGGATGGCCGGCGGCGATCAGCGCGTCCCGGACCGTGCCCGCCTGCGTGGTCGCCAGCAGGCTGCCGCGCGTTCCGATCCGCAGCGTGCGGCTGCCGGTCCCGGCTTCGATCCGGGTGTCCGATGCGACCTCGGCGCTCATGCCTGCCTTTCCTCTCGGGGAGCCCCCAGCGGCCCGGGAAACTGCTTTCGGGGAGACTGCAGCTCCGTGGTGACGGCCGGATCCAGCGCGGCCGAGAGATCGGTCGCGCCGCTCACGTCGGGCAGCGCGCCGAGCTCCTTCGCCACCGGGGTGGCGACGGCCTCGGCGGCACCCGGACGCAGTTCGAACAGCTCGCGCAGCGCCTCGGCGTACTGGTCGCCGCCGGGCGTGGACGCCAGTTGCTTGACGCGCACCGTCGGCGCGTGCAGCAGCTTGTCCACGACGCGGCGCACCGTGCGGGCGACCTCCCCGCGCTGGCCGTCGTCGAGCCCCGGCAACCGGGACTCGAGCCGCAGCAGTTCGCCCTCGACGACCTCGGCGGCGCGCTGGCGCAGGGCGGTGACGGTGGGGGTGACCTCGGCGAGGCGCTGGGAAGCGAGGTAGTCGGCGAGTTCGCCGGCGACGATCGAGCGAGCGGCCTCGGTGTCGGAGGCCGCGGCCCCGGCCGCGGGATCGCGTTGCAGCGACTCCATGTCGAAGACGGTGACGCCGGGCAGACCCGAGACGGCAGGCTCCACGTCGCGCGGCAGGCCGAGATCGCAGATCACCAGCGGGCGGGTGCTGCGCTCGGGCTGGGCGAGGGCCCGGTGCGCGTCGGCGAGGGTGACGACCGTACCGACGGCGCCCGTGCAGGTGACGGCCACATCGGCCTGCGACAACGCGGCGGCGAGCCGCTCGAACGGCATGACGTCGGCCTCGACGCCGTTGCCGCGTGCGGTCTCGGCGAGCCGCTCGGCGCGCTCGCGGGTCCGGTTGACCACCACGATGCGCCCGATTCCGGCGCGGGTGAGGTGCGCGACGGCGAGCCCGCCCATCGCGCCCGCGCCGATCACGGCGGCGGTGCGGCCGGCGAGACCGTCGAGCGATGTCGCGGCCTTGTCCAGCGCCACCGACACGACGGACGCACCCGCCGCGTCGATGCCGGTCTCGGTGTGCACCCGCTTGCCCACACGCAGCGCCTGCTGGGCCAGCTCGTGCAGGGCCCGGCCGGCGGCCTGCTGGGCGTCGGCGCTCGCGTAGGCGGTACGGATCTGGCCGAGGATCTGCTGCTCGCCGACCACCATGGAGTCCAGCCCGCTGGCCACGGCGAACAGATGCTCGGCGGCCGCCTCGCTGTAGCGCACGTACGCGTGCTTGTGCAGATCGACGAGGGTCAGGCCCGAGTGCTCGGCCATGAGCTCGCTGACGTCGGCCAGCGCACCGTGGAACGCGTCGACCACCGCGTAGATCTCCACCCGGTTGCAGGTGGAGACGATCATCGCCTCCGAGATGTGGTCGGAGGCCATCATCTTGTCGGTCAGCTTGGGTCGATCGGTGTCGGTGACGGCGACCTTCTCGAGGACCGAGACGGGCGCGGTCCTGTGCGAGACCCCGACGAGGAGAACACTCACGGCGCAATCACCGATCCGTTTCTTGTCGCTGCCGAGGCCACTGGGCTCGGCGTTCCTGATGCGGTGTGCCCGTTCGCGCTCGGCGCGGTGAGCCCCGACGCGGCGCGCCGGGTGTCGGTCAGGCCCGCGTGACTGCCGCCCGCCACCTGGGCGAGCGCGTCGTTGCGGGCGCTGTGGAACGAGAGGACCTGCATTTCCACGGACAGGTCGACCCGCCGGACCTCGACATGGTCGGGCACCTCGAGGGGCGCCGAGGCGAAGCTCAGCACGGACCGGACACCGGAGCGCACCAGCAGGTCGCACACACCCTGGGCGGCGTCGTCCGGGGTGGCGATGACGCCGATCGTGGCACCGAGTTCGCGGGCGGCCGCTTCGAGCCCGTCGACGTGGCGGATGGTGAGGTTCCCCACCCGCGTCCCCACCCGCGCCGGGTCCGCGTCGAACAGTCCGGCCATCGTGAACCCGCGGCGGTCGAAGCCGGCGTATCCGGCCAGGGCACAGCCGAGATTGCCGACGCCGACGAGCACCACGCGGTGCCCGCGGTCGAGGCCGAGTGCGTTCTCGATGCGGGCCTGCAGGCGCAGCACGTCGTAGCCGACGCCGCGTACCCCGTTGGGCCCGAGAAAGGACAGATCCTTGCGAAGCTTCGCGGAACCGACCCCGGACGCGGTGGCGAGTTCCTCGCTCGAGACGATGAGCGTGCCCTCGTCGGCAAGCATTCCGAGGACCCGCAGATACGTCGCGAGACGCGTCACAGTAGCCTGGGGGATGTCCCGCACAGGGACACCGGGAGACGCACCCCCGCCGACTCCGGCGACGCCGCCGCGGGCAGCGTCGCCCTGCGGGGGGTGCAGCTCTGTCACGTTCGTGGCTCCTCGTCCGGCCGACGGGTACACGTCGGTCCTCACGGTGATCCGGGGGATTCGTTCACACCACGGTAACCGCTTGTGAAGCCCTGCACAAAGTTGCTCGAACGGCCCCGAATGTGCTTCTCACCTGCACGACGGTTCCGCCCAGGGGGGCTCAACCGGCGAGATCGGCCCGCAACCGCGGCTCGTCGACCTCCCAGTAGCTGTGCTCACGGCCGTCGAGCAGCACCACCGGCAGACGATCGCCGAACTCGGCGCGCAGGTCGGGATCCGTTGAGGCAGCCCGATCGACGTCGATGCACGTCAGCCCGGCTCCGAACTCGTCGCACAGTTGCTCGAGCAGAGCCAGCGCCGGCGCGCAGGCGCCGCAGCCGGCTCGGACGAGGAGGGTGATCTCGTGGCGGGTGCCGGGTGTGGTGGCGGGTCCGGGCAGATGTTCGCTCATGGGATCAACTGTGCGTCATACCCCGCCGAGACGAACGTCACACCCACGGCCCACATGCGGCAACGCGCGGAGGGGGCCATGTCGCGGGCTAGGCTGGGGCGGTCTGCCACACACGACGGCCGGCCGCCGACAAACCGGCCGGCAGCACTCGACGGCGCGGCCGTCGCGCAACAGGGAGGTGCAGGTGCCGGAACGTCCAGTGCCACACGGCTGGGGATTCGGCGAGAACCTGGCCGGCCGCGTCAGCGAGACCCTGGCCGGCCTGATCCGGCCCGGTCGGCGTCGGCTGCTGAGCAAGTTCGGCCCCAGCGAGGCCGAGGTCCGCGCGAACCTCGCCGGCCAGGCGAGCGCCGACGCCGCTCTCGCGCTGCAGGAGGCCCGCACCGAGGCCGAGCCCGCCGACACCTCGACCACCCCCGTTCCGCAGGACCTGACCGCGGCCGCGTTCTTCGACGTCGACAACACGATGGTGCAGGGCGCGTCGATCATCCACTTCGCGCGCGGACTCGCCGCCCGCGACTACTTCACCAAGTCCGACCTGGCCGAATTCGCCTGGCAGCAGGTCAAGTTCCGGGTCACCGGCAAGGAGAACTCGGACGACGTCGCCAGCGGCCGCGAGAAGGCGCTGTCGTTCGTCGCCGGCCGGTCCACGGCGGAGCTGGCCCGCCTCGGCGAGGAGATCTACGACGAGATCATCGCGGACAAGATCTGGCCCGGCACCCGGGCGCTGGCGCAGATGCACCTCGACGCCGGGCAGCAGGTGTGGCTGGTGACGGCCACCCCGGTCGAACTGGCGAACGTCATCGCCGAGCGGCTCGGCCTGACCGGCGCACTGGGCACCGTCGCCGAATCGGAGGACGGCGTGTTCACCGGCCGCCTCGTCGGGGACATCCTGCACGGCCTGGGCAAGGCCCACGCGGTGCGGGCCCTGGCGATCCGCGAGGGCCTGAACCTCAAGCGCTGCACGGCGTACTCCGACAGCCACAACGACGTGCCCATGCTCTCGCTCGTCGGCACGCCGGTCGCCGTCAACCCGGATGCCGACCTGCGGGAGCTGGCGAAGACCCGCGGCTGGGAGATCCGGGATTTCCGCACGGCCCGCAAGGCGGCGCGCATCGGCGTGCCGACGGCGCTCGCGCTCGGCGCGGCCGGCGGAGCGCTCGCCGCCGCCCTCGGCCGGCGCCGCGACCCCGCCGCGTGACGCGGGACCCGTTCCCTAACCGAGAAAGACGTTGCGCCGCTTGGTGAGCAACCGGTACAGCGTCTGCTGGATGGTCTCCCGCACGTGGTCGGTGACCTCGAACAGCACCATCGGATCCTCCACCGAGGCGTCGTCGTAGACGTCGGTGGCGATCGGTGTGCCGAACTCGATGTACCACTTCGAGGGCAGCGGAACGATGCCCAGCGGGCCGAGAGCCGGGAAGAGCGGGGTGATCGGGAAGTACGGAAGGCCGAGGAGCCGGGCGATGGACGTGAGGTCGGCGATCTTCGGGTAGATCTCCTCCGAGCCCACGATCGAACAGGGCACGATCGGTGCCTTGGTCTGGAGCGCGGCCGAGACGAAGCCCCCGCGCCCGAACCGCTGTAGCTTGTAGCGTTCGCTGAACGGCTTGCCGAGCCCCTTGTAC